>NZ_JBGLYS010000007.1:0-203542 GCF_047304155.1 Rhizobium sp. Rhizsp42
ACCAAGCTCATTTCCTGAGCTCACACGAATAAGCCTGATAACCCGCTATCGCCAGACGGGGTCAATGCACCGCTTACGATGTTTCCAACAGATAGCTTACGTCGACTTCCGGTCAACTTTGAGCCGATTGGAATGTGGCGGAGGAATCCTGTTTCGATCTCTTCCAGAGAGAGACTTGGTGGGTGGACATACCGCCTGGTGTTCCGCTCCTCGCCTTTGCGGCGGGGTGGGAGCGCGGAACGGCATGGCTTCCGTCGTCCGTAGCGGTGCTTCTTCTCTTCCCGCTTGACCGCATCGAGGGTAAGCGTGTAGGCCACCCCACGTATCTTTCAGACTGCTGATCGGCGATTTTCTGCATGAGTCATGCGGAGAATCCTATGAACGACAGTGTGAATCACCCTCGGACCTTTGAGGTTTTGACAGCGGAGCCGGTGCGAAGAAGACGCAAGCCGCGTGAGTGGTCGGACGACGAAAAGGGGCGAATCCTCGCCATGGCGCTGCAGCCTGGGGCGAACGTCTCGGCGGTCGCCCGGTCGGAAGGCTTAGATCCTTCACAGCTTTATGGATGGCGACGCACGGCACTGGCATCGGGCGTTGTTGCACCCCTGACAGAGGGAACGGGAAAGCAGAAGTTCGCGCGCGTTGAAACGGTAAGCAGCGGCTCGGTCGATATTGCCATTGCCGATATGGTGGTGCGCGTCTGCGGCGCATTCGATCCTGATCACCTGGTGAAGGTTCTGCGGGCGGTTCGCAAGGCATGATCGCGTCTGGTGTGGTGGTTTATGTGTCGTGCCAGCCGGTCGACTTCCGCAAAGGAGCCGCGTCGTTGATGGTGCTGGTGCGGGATGGCGGTCTCGATCCCTTCAATGGCGCGCTTTACGTCTTCCGATCGAAACGGGCCGATCGTATTCGTATTGTCTGGTGGGATGGCAGCGGTGTCTGCCTCTATTCGAAAACCTTGGAAGATCAAGGCTTCTGCTGGCCGGGTATATCTGCGGCGCGGATACGTCTGGACCATTCTCAGCTGATGGCGTTGCTGGCCGGGATGGATTGGAAAAAGATCCGCCCGATGAAGGTCAGGCGGCCCTTGTTGACGGGCTGACAGCGCCTGCGACAAGATGAATCATGCCGCTGTAATGGTTGGGAAAACGGCTGTTTTTGTGCTCTATTCATTGCCATGGATTTGCCCCCTCACGACCTGCCGGACGACGTTGACGCGCTGAAAGCGATGGTTCTCGCGCTGGCGCGCGAGCAGGCTGCGAAAGAAGTTCGGCTGAAAGCCGCTGAAGCTGAGATCGCCCGGCTGGAGGCGGCGGAGAAGAGCGCCAACGAGCGGATTGCCAACCTCACATCGATCCTGAAGGTTCTCCAGCGCACCCAACATGGCACCCGTTCCGAGCGATTGCGCCTTGGCGTCAACGACGAACAGGTGTCCTTTGCCTTCGAAGAAGTCGAGACCGGCCTTTCGGCAATCCAGAGCGAGCTTGATCATGCGGCCAAAGACAAGCCGAAACGAGCGCCACGTCCGCGCAAGGGTTTTGCCGCTCATCTCGAACGCATCGAGGAAGTGATCGAGCCAGAGATCCCGGCCGGCTGCGAGGGGTTGGAAAAGGTCCTGATTGGTGAGGATCGCTCGGAACGACTGGATGTCGTGCCGCCGAAGTTCCGGGTCATCGTGACGCGTCGCCCCAAATATGCCTTCCGGGGCAACGATGGCGTGCTCCAGGCTTTGGCACCGGCACACATCATCGAAAGCGGCCTGCCGACGGAGCGGCTGCTCGCCTATATCGCCGTCTCCAAATACGCCGACGGCCTTCCGCTCTACCGGCAGGAGGCAATCTATCTACGCGACGGTGTCGAGATCAGCCGATCGTTGATGGCCCAGTGGATGGGGCATCTGGGCTTTGAACTGCAGATATGCGCCGATTACATCCTTGAGCGCGTCAAGGAGGGCGAAAGGGTCTTCGCCGACGAAACGACCTTGCCCACACTTGCGCCCGGTTCGGGGAAAACGACGAAGGCCTGGCTATGGGCCTATGCTCGCGATGATAGGCCCTATGGCGGAACCAGTCCGCCGATGGTGGCCTATCGGTTTGAGGACAGTAGGGGCGCTGAATGCGTGGCGCGTCATCTCTTCGGATTTGGCGGCATCCTGCAGGTAGACGGCTACTCGGCCTACACTAATCTCGCTAAGACGCGTGCCAAGGCCGGCAGCAATGAAACGATCCGGCTCGCAGGGTGCTGGGCGCATCTCCGCCGCAAGTTTTACGACCTCCACATCAGTGGTGTCTCAAAGGCTGCAACGGACACAATCATCGCGATGACCGAGCTGTGGCGCATCGAGGATGAGGTCCGCGGTCGGGATCCCGACAGCCGCTCCATGCTGCGCCAGGAGAAATCCGCAACCATCGTCTCCGGCCTCTTTGATCTTTGGGAGAAGGAATTGGGCAAGGTCTCTGGCAAGTCCAAGACCGCCGAAGCGATCCGCTACGCGCTCACCCGGCGCGAAGCACTGGAGCGCTTCTTGACGGACGGCCGGATCGAAATTGACTCCAATATCGTCGAGCGCGCGATCAGGCCCCAAACAATTACGAGAAAGAGCAGTCTATTCGCCGGCAGCGAAGGCGGTGGACGGACTTGGGCGACTCTGGCCACCCTCTTGCAGACAGCCAAGATGAACAACGTCGATCCGCTCGACTGGCTCTCACAGACATTGACCCGCATTGCTCAAGGCTGGCCTGTCTCTGAAATCGAGGCGCTTATGCCCTGGAACTTCAAGCCCCACGCCCTCGGCTAACCGCTTACTCTTCACCGAGCGGATGCCTGTTGAAGGTCCGACCCTTGTAGGCCGGATCGTCGGTAGGAACCGCGAGGATATCGAGGTCTTCGGTTACGACTACCGCGTCGTGCTTCGCGGCAAGGTCTGCCTTCCTCTGCGCGACGTAGCCGAACCACGACTTCTTCAGTCCCGCGACTGCCGAGCGTGCCTTCCAACCTCGCAGGCGAAACGTCGGCCTCAGTGCAAGCTTGCTGCGTTGTTAGTTGACGGTCAGGAAGCAATTTTTGCATGTGGTACTCTTCAGCCCGCCTCCGCGTTCACTTACTCCATCACCTTCCCACGGCTCAAAGCCTTCGCGCGCACCAACCTCGGGCGGTCGCGCCCTGTTCCGACACGTCCACATATCACCTCGCGGCTGGTGCGAACGTGGGTTTATTGGCGGCATGTGAAACGGAAAATAGTGGGTTGGCAAAACAAATCCACTGCGCTATCTAAATCGTGGCTACGAAAATCACGACAAGATACAGCTATGGAGGAACACATGTCGGAATCTCAAAAGGGCGCAGCGTTGGTCACTGGAGCCGGGCAGGGCATCGGCAGGGCCATTGCCCTCCAGCTTGCATCGGACGGCTTTGATGTCGCCATCAATGATATTGCAAACTCGTCCGAGAAAGCCGAAGCGGTTGCAAGCGAGGTCCGAGCTCTGGGCAGAAAGGCCGTGGTTGTTTTGGCCGATGTGACCGCTGCCGAGCAGGTCGCCGAGGCGTTTCAGAATGCGTATGACCAGCTTGGCAATCTGAGCGTCGTCGTTGCGAACGCGGGTATCGCCCGTGTGGACTCGCTGATTGATCTCTCGTCGGACGCCTGGGATCGAATGTTCGAAATCAACGTTCGCGGCGTATTTCTCACCTATCAAGCTGCGGCACGCCAGTTCATCAAGCAAGGAACCGGTGGGAAGATAATCGGTGCTGCCTCACAAGTGGCTCATAGAGCCGCTGGTGGGTTCGCTGCCTACTCTTCCAGCAAGTTCGCTGTCCGCGGACTGACGCAGGCCGCCGCGCAAGAGTGGGCAGCGCACGGAATAACTGTCAACGCATACGCGCCCGGCGTCGTGGACACCGCTCTTTGGGACACCGCAAAAGAAATTCAGAAGGCCCTGGTCGCGAGCATCCCGGTAGGTCGCCTCCAGACGCCGCAGGATGTGGGCAATACCGTATCGTTTCTGGCGTCTTCGAAGTCTGACTACATGACTGGACAGACGATCATTTCAGACGGTGGCATGGTTTTCGCCTGATCAAGCTCTGGCTATTTGGTGGAGGATCAAAGCATGCCAAGCATCCAAGAGCCTTTCGCGCTCGCCGCGTTGGAAGAATTCGTCTGTATCGACTCGTCATTCATCAATGGCGACGTCATGATACATTGCCTGTCTTACGGTGAGGGGGAGCCGCTGGTATTCGTGCATGGCTTCCCTGACAACGATCTCACTTTTCACAAGCAGATCGCAGACTTCGCCAAAGACCATACGGTTTACGTGCCGACTATGCGCGGCTATCCGCCCAGCTCAGTGCCAACCGATGTTGATCGCTATTCGGTGGGGGAGCTCGTTGGCGATATGGTCGCGTTGCTGGATAACCTCCAGCTGGAAAGTGCGCATGTCATCGGACATGACTGGGGTGGCGTGGTGCTACAAGCTTTTGCTCTCTATCATCCAAAGAGAGTCAAAAGCTTGGTTCTGTTGAATTCTCCGGTTCTGCAGCCGTTTCTCAATCTGCTGCAAGCCGACAGCGAGCAGCAAAAGCTCGCAAGGTACACGCTCCCATATCACCGATATCAACCGGGTGACTCCAAGAACGAAGAATACATCGTCAGAAATATCCGCGACCCGGAGTGGAGACGGTACGTCGCGAAGTACCTCGAGGCTTCTCCAATCGAGGGGATGCTCAACTACTACAAGAAGATATACCCGGGTCCACCGTACGGAAATCCGCCACCGGATGACGTCTCTCCATTCATCTACAAGGTCCCTACGCTGATCCTATGGGGGCTGGACGATCCCTACTTCTCACTCAAGCACTTGAGCGATCTTTGGGAATGGTTCGAGCATTCGTACCGTTTTGTTTCCATTCCCGACGCCGGTCACTGGGTGCATCAGGATGCTCCGCAGAAAGTGAACTACGAGATCCGATCATGGCTTGCGGGCTTCAACGCGCCCAATGCCGCATGAGCATCTCGCCACTCTTCGCCGAACGTTTCAACATATTGAAAGGAAAACATCGTGACGAAATACAAAGCTGACTCAGCTCAGACGCAGTACGTCCAAGGCGCCCTTGCCAACTACGGCTATCGTGAAGTTGGAGCAAGCACCGGAACGCCGATCATTCTGCTTCAACGCTATCGCGGCACGATCGACGACTGGGATCCAGCGCTTCTCGAAGAACTCTCGAAGACCAGGCGGGTGGTTGTTCTCGACAACGTTGGAATCGGCTCGAGCGATGGTGTCGCTCCAGATAGCGTTGCAGCTATGGCTGAAGGCGTTGCTGATTTCGTGAAAGCACAAAAGTACGGAAAGGTAGATATCCTCGGATGGTCAATGGGCGGCTTCGTCGCTCAGGTGCTGGCTCTGGACCATGCGGACATTGTGAATAAGGTCGTGGTTGCAGGCTCGGGCCCGGGCGAGCCCAGCGTTCGCCCGACCGAAGATCCCAAATCAGTCGAGATCCGTCAGAAAGTAGATCTCACTGTGGACGACATCATTTACATTTTCTTTGCTCACACCGAGACCGGGAAGGCTGCCGCAGGAGAAGTTCTTTCCCGCTTCTTCCATCATGAATCCGGTCAGGTGCTGACGGTGAAACAAGAGTCTTGGGAGCAGCAGGCAAAAGCGATCCAGAGCTGGAACAGCGGTCAGAAATCAGCTTGGGCCCGGCTCGGTGAGATTGAGGTCCCGATCTTGGTCGCAAACGGATCGCATGACGTTATGGAGCCCTCGATTCAATCGTTCGAAATGGCTCGGAAGCTAAAAAGCGCTGTCACAACTTTCTACAGTGACAGTGGCCATGCCTTCCTGTTCCAGTATCCTGAAAAGTTCGCAAAGCAGGTTGTAGACTTCTACGCATCCTAATGCCCTAAGGAGGGTGTCCGCATCGAGCGGGCACCCTCCGCGCTCTTCGTCGTGGAATGTATGCGCCACGCTCTATCGCGTTACCTAGCAGTGGATTCTTACATGCACGAAGATAGCAAGGTCTTCCTAAGATCGCTCTTTGATGCGGCTGTCGCGGCTGCTGATCCATCGCTCGCGATGCGGGACAATCTGCCCGCTAAGCCCAAAGGTCGTACAGTTGTGATCGGTGTCGGCAAGGCATCGGCGCAGATGGCAAGGGCGCTGGAGCAACTTTGGGACGGACCGCTGACTGGCGTCGTAGTGACGCGATACGGGTTCGGCTGCGAGACGAAGAACATCCAGGTGCTGGAGGCCGCCCATCCAGTGCCCGACCAAGCCGGGTTGAACGCAAGCCGAGTACTGCTGGAAGCCGTCAGCAACCTCACCGCCGACGATCTTGTGATAGCGCTGATCTCCGGCGGGGGATCGGCTCTGCTGCCAGCACCGCCTTCTTCATTGCATTTGAGCGACGAGATCGAGGTGAGCCGCGTTCTTCTGGCGTCCGGTGCGCCGATCGCGGCAATGAACATCATCCGAAAACACGTTTCGTCGATCAAGGGAGGTCGTCTGGCAGCAAGCACAAAAGCGCGAGTTGTGACCTTCGTTGTATCGGACATACCAGGTGACATTCCAAGTCTCGTAGCAACCGGTCCGACTATTCCAGACGAAAGCACCGCACAGGATGCGTTGGACATCGTCGCTCAATATGGATTGCTTCTGCCCACCGGCGTTATCGACCACCTCATGTCCCCAGAGGCCGCGGCTCCAAGACCTTCTGACGAGGTATTCGCACGAAATAGACATCACATCGTGGCTTCCGCGCAGCTTTCGCTGAAGGCAGCGTCAAAGCTGGCCGAGAAATCCGGTATCCGTGCTGTAATCCTCTCAGACGCGATCGAGGGTGAATCACGCGACATCGCGTCAATGCACGCAGCGATCGCAAGGAGCATTGCCACTCACGGCGAGCCCTTTGAGAGACCTGTGCTACTGCTGTCTGGAGGGGAGACCACGGTGACCTTGAAGCCCGAGTCGGGCAGAGGCGGCCGAAACACCGAATTTGCGCTGGCTGCCGCAATCGCACTCCACGGATTTGACGTCCAACTTCTTGCCGCAGATACCGACGGCGTCGACGGCATCGGTGATAACGCAGGGGCCTTCGCCGACGGAAGGACCTTTGCTCGTATGACGCAGGCGAGCTTGGATCCGGTGAGGCACCTTGGCACAAACGACAGCTATAAAGCGTTTGAAGCGATCGGTGATCTGTTCAAGCCGGGACCGACCGGGACGAACGTGAATGACTTCAGGGCGCTACTCATCAGATAGCAGCTGATCGACGTGGGTCTTGATTGCAAATCCACTCCTGGTGGTGTATGCAACAGCTATGCGCAAGCCAAGACCTGTTGACCCTCGTATATGTTCCATCGATGCCGCTCTGAAGGTAATCGGAGAGAAATGGGCGCTGTTGGCGATCCGAGAGCTTACATTCGGCTCCGGAAAGTTCGATGAGATCGTGAAGAACACCGGCGCGCCCAGAGATGTTCTCGCAGCCAAGCTCAAGTCGCTGGAAGCCTTTGGCATTGTCGTGAAGGAGAAGTACGAAGACAGGCCGGTTCGATATCAGTATCGACTGTCCGAGTCCGGCAACCAACTCTTCGCTATCCTGCACGCCATCAGGGACTGGGGCGACAAGTTTGTCCGCGACGATCCCGAGAACGTTGTCGTGTTCAAGCACTCATGCGGTGCCGTGCTCCATCCGAAATTTGTCTGCTCTGATTGTGGTGAGGAGCTTAAAATTGGCAGCGTATCCTCGGAGCGTGACTTGCACCGATCCGACTTGGCTGAATTGGCTGAATGAGTTGGCATCGCCGTTTTTCGTACGCCTCCAGATGAAGCTTCATGCATCCGCGGAGTGTCACGGCCTTGTCTTCCCAACGCCTGTAGGACTTAATCCCGCGCCTATTGACTGTGTATGTTGACAGCGCGCGTCATGTCTGCGGTAACACATGGGCGCGCCGACCGTTTTGTTACAAATTACGGAGCAGGTCACCGCTTGACAGCCGCGTCCGCCAATGACTTCGATCGCGTTTCCAGCTGCGCGAATTTGAAATACGCCATCTGGCCCAAGTCCTTTGTCATCAAAATCGACGACGACTTTTAACCGTCCTTTCTGGCAGAGAACGGATTGTTCGAAGCTATGATGTTGAGTGTGCGTGAAAACAGAGTGAGGCTTCCGATACGGTGGACGGGTGTTGGATGGAGCCGCGCCGCGCGTTCGCCAAGATACTCCGGCCAGTTGCCATACTCGTCCTTGCTTCTCTTCGAATTGATTTTTTCGGAATGATATGTTCAACATGCACGCTATCGGCCCCGAGAATGTCCAACTCCGCGTGGTTGCCGTGCTTCGCGAGTTCGAGCTGCTCAAGGCAATATCGTGCTCGCTCCATGATATTTGACGTGAACTCGGCGTTTGCAAACTCATGCAGGAACTTCTCGTCAGATGGGTATTCTTAGCGGTATGCGGCGAGCTCGTCCAGAATCGGATCGTTCACATCTAGCTCACAGAGTTTGGCGAAAAGCCTCTCTCTGTCGTTTGATCTCTCGCGGCATACGTGACGCCGCAATGTGAACACTCCCGGCCCTAGAGGACCGGGCTTCCCGTCCACCGGAGGCCACGGCCTCTGGCAGGGGGAAACGTTTGTCACTAAACGGCCAATGCCGCGACGATGCTTTCCGTTTTGGGCTTCAGGAACAGATAGCGGCCGATCATCTCGGCGGCGTGCAGGTCGGCATCCCAGACGCGCTCATCGAAGGAAGCCCTGAAGATCGCTCCGCGTCTTTGATCCCTGTCGACCTTTCCGTTTCTCCAGTCGGTAGTGCTTGTGTAGAAGCTCGGTATCTTCACCGAGCGGATGCCTCTCCATGTCAGGGTGTTTTTGGACCGCAGGATGTACTGCCCCTTCGATCCGTTGTTGATCATCTTGTTGAAGGTCCGACCTTTGTAGGCCGGATCGTCGGTCGGAACCCCGAGGATGTCGAGGTCTTCTGTTACGACCACCGCGTCGTGCTTCGCGGCAAGGTCTGCCTTCCTCTGCGCGACATAGCCGAACCAGGACTTCTTCAGCCCTGCTACCGCCCGGTAAACAGCGCACCGCGCCTCCTTGAGGCCGTCGATCGCCTTGAGCAGGCGAAAGAAGCGAGCGTGCATCGCCAGGTATCGGGAATGGTCCGGCATCGCAGCGATCTCTGGTACCAGCGCATCTGGTTCGGTGCGCGCGACCACATTGATTTCCGCCCTGATGCGGTCGAGGCGATTATACAGGCGGTCTATTTCGGATCGCAGTCTATCGACTTTGGTGGCGTGCGTCTTGACGCGCGCAAGGAAGTCGCGTCCGCCGAACTGAACACATTCCAAGACCTCGACGTCATCTGCGGACACGTGGTTTTCCAGATGCGCCTTCGCTTGCGTCTTGGTCAGCTTCTTCTCGTCGCCGCCGTTGTGACCACCGATCCGTGCAAGTTCCTCCTCGCCGATAGGCGTTCTGCTACGCAGTACGACGATGCTGGAGGTGTTGGTGAACCCGAAGTCCTCGGCGACGACGGTGCGACATCCAACTATTGGCGCTGTGTCCGGCGGCCGCACCACGACCATTTTCGGCCGAACCTGAACCGGACCAAGCTCCACCAGCAGCGACGTCGGCCGTATCTGGCCGCTTCCATGCCGGCTCGTGTGTTCGGCCACCTCGCGACAAAGCCGCATAGGGAGGACAATGCTGTCGCCCCGTGGCGACGTCGAAGCCAGTGGCAGATCGTCCACTACCGCGGTGTTCGTCCGAGCGCCGTTTCCGAGCGCCTCAAGCGATGCGGATAGTGCAATTTTACCGCCGCGAAGGCAGCGATAATCGAGGTGCAGCTGAATGACGGCGTCTGCCTTCCAGACAGGGCACGCGAACCGCTCGCGCGCTATGCCAAGGATTGCTCTTAGCGCCTCGGCCTGGGTCGAGGTCAAGCCACAGTCGCCGGACCCAAGTGTGCGGAACAGATTAAGCGTGGAAGCAAAATCGGTCTTTGCAGCAAGGTCTTGCAACTGTTCTAGGTCTTCCGCCGCCAGCCTCCTAGAGAATGCTTCCGGCAAATTGATCAGACGTTTAACACCGTCCGCCATCGGCTCGTCGCCCACTTTTCCGACATTCTTGAACCTGCCGAAGAGATTTCGCTGGGCACGCTTCCATTGTTCTAGAACAGCAGACTTCGCGAGAAGCCTGGCCTTCTCACCCCAGACGCTGTTCAGGCCGCCTCTCGACAGCCCCGACTGGACCTTCAACATGACGGCGTCGATCTCCTTGCCGTGCGGGATCGGTTGGAGAATGTCGCTCGGCCAGATAGAGGCAGCCATCGTCGCGACAGCTCTCAGAATTCCGGACCTTAGCGATGACAGTTGGGGTGACGTCGGCAGCGTGCCGAGTTCAACAGCCCTCTTGATGAGGTCTTTGCTTTTCCCTTTTCCATAAGCCATGCCGCTAGCCCACCGGCGGAAGCGGCAGGTCGCCGGCAGGAGACAGCGATCGCAAGCGCGCGAGCAAGTATTGATGTTTGTGCTGAACGGACAAAGCGAGGTATCACGTAGGAATACCTCAATGGGAACCCGGATCGGTCGACCCGGCAATAGCCGGTAGAAAACTTCCTGCCTCTGTGCAAGCAATCCAGGTTGGCTTCGCCATTGGGCGACCTCCCGGCCCTGAAGGACCGGGTGTCCCCGCGGCGACAGATGAACGTATTGTTGCTCGCACCATCCACCTGAAGGTGCATCAAAAAACCGTAGGCCTATGTTGCCTTGATCATCGGATTTTCGAGTAGAACGCCGAACATCTCAAGAAGATGGCACAGCGCAGTCAATAACCGACCGGCCAAACGCAAGGTCGCCAAAATCGAACGCCAGACGGGACCGTATCTTGAGCATCTTTTTGACAGATAATGCAATCTGATCGCGGGACATAGATGCTGCGGCGCGATCCGCTAAAACTTTATAGTTCGCGGATTGAAATCCGCGATCGAGATTAGCCCATGCGAGTATCGCAACAATCTCGTCACGCTCGAGCGTTTCAATCAAAGCGATCTTGTCTTGTGATCTGTTCAGCCGGCCGCGCTTTATCGTCTTGAATCGGATGCTACCGTCGCGCGCTGTCGTTGAAAGCAGGACAGACCACCAATCAGGTACCATACCAAGTGATCTCTGCAGGTGGCGCTGACCAACAACGAGGGTCATTCGGTCAGCTACCGCGCCAAACATTACTGATTGCCTCGTCAGGCGATCGAGCGTGTCGCGGTCGCTCTTTATCTCGTACCCGTCGATACGGCCGTTAATGACCGCGACATCGAGGCGGCCGCTTCCGAGTGACACTTTAAGCTCGTCAACGATGACCGCGTCCTCGCCTGCATGGGACGCGGCAAGTCTCGATCGAATTGCCTGTCTAATCGTGGCGTCAGTGGTTTGGATACGATCTTTCATGGCGGCCAATTTGGTTTATGCGTCATTGTTCTACTGTTCTTGGCTTACCGCAACATTAAACTGGCCCGACCGTGCCCGCCGTATTGAATGCGATCTCATACAGCGGCCGCGGGCAGCTCTGGTACCGCGGCCAGCAATCGCCGCGTATATTCATGACGGGGTTGCCCATAGATATCGCTGGTGAGACCCTCCTCGACGATTTTACCCTTGAACATAACCGCAACTCGGTCGCACAGGTGTCGCACAACAGCGAGATCGTGGGAAATAAAGATGATTGAGAGGTCCAGCTCCCTGCGCAGGCGTAAGAGCAGGTTGATGATCTGAGCTTGAATAGAAACATCCAGGGACGCGACGGGCTCGTCGCAGATCACCACATCAGGCTGCATTGCCAGTGCGCGGGCTATGGCGACCCGCTGCCGTTGTCCCCCTGAAAATTGATGGGGGTAGCGGTCTGCGAATGTTGGATCGAGACCCACCGCTGACAGCCATTTCGCAACGTAGCTGCCGGCATCTGCGGAGCTGATCAATCGATGGGCTAGCGGCCCTTCCGCGATAGCGTCGCCGACCTTCATCCGGCCGTTCAAGGACGAAAACGGATCCTGAAAGATCGTCTGAACGGACGTCGTGATCTTGCGCGGGTTCTTGCCGTCGCTCATCAGCTGCTTTCCGGCAAGCCTCACGGTTCCGGAGGTCGGAACGTGAATGCCAGCTGCCATCCTCCCAAGGGTAGACTTCCCGCTGCCTGACTCCCCAACAAGCCCAAGAACCTCTCCACGATTGAGCACAATGCTGACTTCATCGACAGCCTGGACATCACTTGGGGAAGTGGCCAGACCCGCTTTGATACCCAACGACCGGATTAATCCGACCCGGCTCTTAAAACGTTTACTGACGCTGTCGATCACCAGGAAGGGCACACCGAGTGGAACTGACGCGTGTCGCGTTCTGCCACTTTCGCGTGGAGCGGCGTCGTCGACACCGATCGCACGGCCCAGATATTGGCCGGGTAAAGCACGAGACGGCAGAGAGCTCAGAAGTCGCTTGGTGTAAGGATGGGTTGGAGCCGTCAAGACGTCGGTTGCACTTCCGGTTTCGACGATCTTGCCGGTCTGCATGACTATGATGCGTTGGGATATCGCAGCCACTGTTGCCAAGTCGTGGCTGATCCAGATCAATGCAGTGCCGAGCTTGGCGACCAGTTCTTTCACTTCAGTCAAAATCTCGGCTTGGATCGAGACGTCCAAAGCAGTTGTCGGCTCGTCTGCGATTATCAGTCGCGGCTTGTGCAGAACCGCGATCGCTATGGCGACGCGCTGGCGCATGCCGCCCGACAACTGGTGGGGATAGAAATCGACCTTCTGCTCCGGGTCCGGAATTTTGACCAGTGCAAGCGCTTCGACCGCGCGCCGACGAGCATCGGATGACGAGAGCCGCTCATGGGCAGCCAAAGCCAATCCCATCTGTGCTCCGATCGTCAGGACCGGATTGAGTGTCATCAGCGGGTCCTGGAACACCATGGAGATAGCTTTTCCACGGATTGCCCGAAGCTCATGTGCAGGAAGGCCAACCAGTTCACGGCCATCGAACTTGACCGAGCCCTCGACAATCCGGCCGGGTTCGTCGAGAAGCCCTATGATCGAAAACCCCGTTATGCTCTTTCCCGACCCGGATTCCCCGACGAGGCCGACGATTTCGCCTGCATGGACATCGAAGGACACCCCATCGACGGCCTTCACGAGGCGGCGAGAAGTATCAAAGATTGTTTTGAGATTGCGGACTTCGAGGATAGGTGCGTTCATCGCTGAAGCCTTGGATTGAGTTGATCACGGATTTGATCTCCCACCAGATTAAGAGAGACGATGAAAGCAATTAACGCGATGCCTGGATAGATTGAAATCCAGTATCGGCCGGATAGCAGATACTGGAAGCCGTTTGCGATTAGCATACCGAGAGATGGCTCCGTGGGTGGCAAGCCAACGCCGAGGAATGAGAGGGTCGCCTCGAGCGAGATAGCGCTTGCGACCTGTACCGTTGCAACGACGATCAGCGGTGGTACGGCATTTGGCAGAATATGCCGACTAAGCACGCGCCAGGAACTCAAAGGGATCGAGAGCGCGGCTTCGACGTAGTCTTTTTGGCGCTCAGCAGCCGCAGCCCCGTGTGCCGTTCGGGCGAAATAAGCGTACTGGGCAAAGATCAGGGCTAGGATCAGCTGGTATTGCCCCTGGCCGAGTACCGCGGCGATGACGAAGGCAAGCAGCATCGCGGGAAAGGAGAGCTGCAAGTCGACAAACCGCATGACGACGGCTTCCAACCGCCCTCCCATATAAGCTGCGCCGCAGCCTGCGATCGCGCCGATGACCAATGCTGTCCCGGTCGCAACAACGCCCATCAACAATGAGATTCGCAATCCATAGGCAATCGCCGAAAAGAGGTCGCGGCCCTGCGCGTCAGTGCCAAGCCAGTGAACATACCCCCCCGTCCCGATGTAGCCCGGTGGCCTGCGAGCATCGCGTAGCACAAGGTGGGATAGATCATATGGATTCTGCGGCGTCAACAAAGGAGCAAAGACCGCCAGCACGACAATGAGAAGGACAATGAGAGCAGCTATGACCGGGATGCGAGTTCTCGAGAAGTCGCGCCAGAACTGTCGAAGAAAGGTATCGTTTGACATTAGGAAGAGCGTCCTCTCCGCAGTCTCGGATCCAACGCGAGATATGCGAAATCCACCGCGAGGTTGATCAAAATGAAAAGGAGGGCGACGAACATCAGGTAAGCAACCATGACGGGGCGGTCGAGCGACGTGATGCTGTCGATTATAAGTTTGCCCAGGCCTGGCCAGGAAAAGATAGTTTCGGTCACAACGGCAAAGGCTAGCGTCGAGGCAAGCTCGAGCCCGAAGACCGTAACCAGCGGAATTGCTATGAGGCGCAAGACGTGATGGCGCAGGATGGTGAACTCTGCAAGTCCCGCGGCGCGAGCGAATTTGACGGTGTCGCTGACCATGACTTCGCGTGTTCCCGCACGCGCGAGGCGGATCATCAGGGAAAATTTGAACAATGCCAGGTTCAGCGCCGGCAGTGCCAGATGCGACAGGCCGTCAAGGGTCAAGAAGCTCCATTGGGTACCGAGAAGGGTCGCGGTTGCACCCCGTCCACCAGCTGGCATGCATCCGCACTGAACCGCGAATGTCATGATCAGCATCAATCCGAACCAGAAAGTCGGTACGGAAAAGCCAAGGATTGAAAGCCCCATGATCGTTTTCGCGATGCTGCTCTGTGGGCGATATCCCGCGTACATCCCAAGCGGAATGCCGATGAGGCTGGCAAAAAGCACGGCAGATAGAGTGAGCTCGAGAGTGGCTGGGACGCGAGAGATAATCAGTTGCGAAACGGGCATGTTGTAGACGAAGGAATTGCCAAAATCGCCGTGAAGAAGCCTCAAGGCGAAGCTTAGGTATTGCCGCCAGAGCGGTTGGTCGAAGCCATACTGGGCGATAATCGTGGCGCGGATGTCCTGTGTGACATCAGGCGAGATTAGTACGTCGATGGGGTTGCCAATCGCATATATGCCGGCGAACACAAGCATAGACATTGCGACAATCACGATTGCAGCCTGAACCAGACGTTGAAGTATGAAACCAGTCATAGATATTTCCACGCTTAGTGAGGGCGTCAGTCCCAGTCTTGCTCAATCATTTCACGCGTCTCGGCGACTGCGACATCCCATATAGCTAGCATTTCGTCATCCGGGCGCTGGAAGCGCCCGTGATAGTTTCCGTCGGCGATCATCTCTCGCTTGCGAAGAGCATCGACCCGTGCAAATCGCGCGAAGTCGACGAGGGGCTTGGCGTGCGATGGTTGTTCCACTCCAGCCAGTCGTGTCCAAGGAAAGTTCTCCATCCAGGATGCGTGCGACGCGTCAGGGTCTGTGGCCATGACCTTTGCCCAAGTCCGCGGGGCCCGCCACCAGTCGTGAAATTTCACTGAGGTCTCTGGGTGGTCATTCAGCCACTCCGAGATAATCGTTGCGGCCGGCGAATTGCCCCCGTGCCCGTTGACCACAAGAACTCTTCGAAAGCCCGAGCGGCGGATGCTATCGAGCAGATCGCGGATGACGCCAATGTAGGTTGAAAGACTTAGAGACAGTGTCCCGGGAAATGCTGCGAACGATGACGCCAGTCCATAGGGAAGCACCGGGAAGACCGGAACGCCGAGCGGAGCAGCCGCGTCAACCGCGACTTTTTCCGCGAGGATCATGTCAACGCAAAGGCTCAAATAGGCATGCTGCTCGACGCTTCCGATCGGAAGAATACAGCGGTCGTCGGTCGCGGCACGCGCCTCGACCTGCATCCAGTTCATTTCAGCAATTCTCAATACCGTCTCCTGCGTAGCATTATTGTGCGGCGCACCCGCTCCATCAGCAATGAATACCTACCAATCGGCCAGATGTTAGTTTCGATGTTTCGTGGTCGCCAAAGTCTAAATAAAGTCCCGTACGGAACTAAAAAAAGAGATTGACAGTCAAAAACTCCAACGTCAAGTTCCATACGGGACGAATGGTGTTGGGGCAAGTAGAGAATGGGGATCGTCAATGGCTGAAACGGAGGCTTTCTCAGTGTTGCTGAGGGAAGGTGGAAGACAGCGCTTCAACGAGGCGAATGTCGATGAGCTCGTGGCTGCAAAGCTTTGGCAAAACCCTTGCTGGTTCTCCTTCCGCATCAATTTCCTGGCGCTGAATTTCAACGTCCCGATCTATCGCTGGATCGAAAAGAAGTTCGGGATGCAACGAGCAGAATTCGTTGTCATTTACGCGCTCGGACTCAAGGACGGGCTCACCGCTAGCGCGGTGTGCTCGTCTTCGGGCTTTCCCAAAAACACGATCAGCCGCGCGATTCAAAAGCTGCTCGATAAAGACATCGTTCGGCGGGAGATCGATCCCGCCGACCTCAGAAGCTTCGTCCTCTACCTGACGGACGAAGGGAAACGCATTGTCGACGAATGCATGCAGCCGCAAATCGAGAGAGAGCAGGAGATGCTTGCCGGCCTCACGGCCGCTGAAAAGCTGATGCTCTCCGAATTGCTCTGCAAGGTTGTCGTCGATTCACCAAACTGGTCATCAGGTATTTCGGTAGAGGAAAACGAAGAATGATTTTTCAAAACAACACTAGGTCGATGGCATTAGCGGCGATCCTGATGGGTGGGGTATCTCTCCCTGCGTTTGCGGACGATCTGACGATCGGCGTCCGCGCGGGCCCGCTCTCAATCGATCCGGACTTTACGTCCGCCGGTACTCATGCTGAGGCGATGAAGCACATTTTCGATACGCTCATCAAGTCGGGCAACAACTTGGAGCTTGAACCTGGCCTTGCGGAAAGCTGGACGGCGATTGACGATACAACGTGGGAATTCAAGCTTCGTAAGGGTGTGAAGTTTCATGACGGATCGGATTTCACGGCAGAGGATGTCAAGTTTTCCATTGAGCGTATTCCTCACGTTGCTGGCCCCAATCCGCCCACGATCTACGTGCGCCGCGTGGCGAGCACCGAAATCATCGATGATCACACCATTCGCGTGAAGACGACCGGACCAGCTCCCACACTGCCGAACGATTTCATCCGCCTGTTCATCGTCTCGCACAATGCGGCCAATAGGCTCAACACGCCGGAGGAATCTTCCGCTGCTTTCAATACGGGCAAAGCAGCGATCGGCACTGGCCCTTACAAGTTCGTGTCCTGGACCCCCAAGGAGGAACTCGTCCTGCAGCGCTTTGACGGCTATTGGGGTGGAAAGGAGCCTTGGGAAAAGGTTGTCCGCAAGGAACTGCCGAACGATGCTGCCCGTGTAGCCCAGCTCAAAGCCGGCCAAGTCGACTTGATCTCGCGTGTTCCATCGTCTGACGTTCCGACGCTGGAAACGGATCCCAATGTCTCGATCGTCAAGCAGAACAGTGTGTATCTGTTCAACCTCTCGTTCGATTTCAGGGATAAGCCAGCACAGATTACCGCAAACGACGGTAAGCCACTTCCCAAAAACCCCTTCCAGGATCCGAAGGTCCGCGAGGCCATCGATCTAGCGATTGATCGCGTCGCCCTTGCTGAGGTAGCAATGGAAGGTCTGGGTACGCCTCAGTCGCAACTGGTGACGCCGAACATCTTTGGATACAATCCGGATATCAAGGTTCCCGAGCCCGATGTCGAGAAAGCAAAGACGCTCCTGAAGGAGGCTGGTTACCCCGACGGCTTCAAGGTAACCTTCAGCTTCACCAACGATCGTCTTCCTGGCGATAAGGATGTCGGAACAACGATCGTCCAGATGTTGTCTGCCATCAACATCAACGCGGTCGCCAACGCGGTGCCCGGTGCCGTGTTCTTCCCCGCGAACACCCGGGGTGATTACTCCTTTACGATGTCCGGCTGGGGCACGTTGACCGGTGAATCGAACTACACGCTTTCGTCGCTGGTCCACACCTTTGATCCCAAGACAAAGCTCGGCGCTTACAACAATCGCGGTTATTCAAATCCGGCTCTGGACGAACTGATCGAGGCGGCAGGCGTCGAGATGGACCCTAAGAAGCGGGAGCAACAGCTCAAGGACGCAAACGCACTGGTAGCTTCGGATCGGCCGAACTTGGGCGTCACTTCGGTTATCACCGCGTGGGGCCTCAACAAGAAACTCACTATCGTTCCCCGGTCTGACGAGGATACGTTGGCAATGAACATCCGCCCTGTAAAATAAGATCATCAGTGGGGCGGTCGTGCCACGATCGCCCCACGCATACCTCACGACTTCTCGCCGCCGCCATTTAAAGAAAACATTTTTCCTCGTAGCACTCGATATTCAGCAATGCGGCCCGTGCCAAGCCTAGTCCACGCGGACATACTCCATAAAAACAGTAGAATATTGCGACCGAGTAGCGACGAGAGAGCGACATGTCCAAACAAGTTATCGAATACCGGGGATTGCCGGTCGGCATAGTCGTGCCAGACGAGGGGCGCCTGCGCTTCATTGCCGTGAAGTTCCATGTGCACGATCTGGACGGACACTGTTTCGGGTCACAAGCAGAGGTCCTCACGGCAATCCACACGCTTTTGAGCCGTGCCGGCGACGGCTCGAGAGCCGCTTGAGGGGGAAGAATGGAAAACTGCCAACGCTATTTTACCTCGGCGGGAGCCGAGACAGAGAACCGGCCCACGAGTATCGAAACATGCTGATCGACGACTTTAAGAATTCCAGCCTTCAACTCCTGTCGCTCATTGGTATCGGAAGAGGGGCGAGACATGCTCGTTCTCTATCTTGGTCGATCGAGATGACCGGAACTGCGAGGAACCAATGATGAGTGCCCGAGCCGAAAGGATCATCGTCCTCATAATGTTTTTGGGCGTCATAGTTTCGGGCATGTGGGCGTTCTCTTGATGCTCAGCGCGCTAGCCATTTCAGCCCCGGGAAGCTACTTCAGAAATGACAAACTCAAACAGCTTCGACCCACTCGCTGCCCACAGCAACCGTATATCGCCTAAAAGAGTCTCCCGGCGGGCAATCATCGACAAACTGGTATGCGAACTCACGAGCGTTCTCGAGATAGCCGTTTCGCAACACGCCGCCGGAAGCTCACTGCCCCTTGCTGAACTTGTTAGCGAGATCGAGAGCCTCGCTTCGACCTTTGCGGCTGCTGACGATGATAACTTCGCCTCCGCCGTAGAAAATGCGACGCATTTTCTTACATCATTGAATCGCTTGCGACGAGAATCGACGCGTTCCGGTGTTATGCGACCGAGGTTAACATTCGCTGCCCTGGATCAGCATCCTATGGATTCACTCCCGCCAGCCGGGGTTAAGCGGCCCTATTATGACGAGGTGAGTGAGCACAATGTCTCGGAGAGATAACGCTCACCATCCGGCATTGCCTTAGATGAGGGTCGCCAAACACCTCCGCTTTAGCGCAGCGAGAGCAGGATCGCCGCGGTCCCTGGGGCGAGGCAGCCCGACCTCCACAACGTCCCGGATGCGGCCCGGGTTTGGCTCCATGACAAGAACGCGATCTGCTAGATACAGAGCCTCTTCGACGTCGTGCGTTACGATGACGATGGACACCTTGTTCTTCTCCCAGATTGACAGGAGTTCGTCCTGAAGCCGCATCCTGAGGATCGAATCAAGCGCTCCAAATGGTTCGTCCATAAGAAGGATTTCGGGTTCCTGCGCCAATGCACGGGCAATCGCCGCACGCTGCGCCATGCCACCAGATAATTGGCGCGGATAGGCTTTAGCGTAGTCGGCCAAACCAACGAGCCGAAGATAGTGCCTCGTCCTATCCAGTCGGTCCGCAGTGGAAAGGCTGGTGTTGTCGAAAGCCAAAGCCACATTTCCTTCAACAGTCAGCCATGGGTAGAGACGATGATCTTGAAACACCATGCCAACCTTGGTCAAGGCAGGCGTGTTCTGACCGCCCCATGAGATGGTGCCCCGGTAGTCCGCGTCGAGACCAACCACCAGGCGCAGAAGAGTGGATTTCCCACACCCGGATGCGCCAACGATCGCGACGATTTCGTTGTGTTCGACCTGTAGGTTGATGTCCTTGAGAACTGGTCGTTCAGCGCCCTCCAGGATGTAGCTTTTGCTTACGTGTTCAAGTGCGAGGGCGTTCATCAGGCTTCATGGCTCCACGGTGAGATTCTGGCGGTGACGAACCGGACTGCCGCTGAAAGCGCGACGCCGCCTCCCGCGAGCGCAAAGGCACCAACGATGACGATGTCCATCCTGAACTGATCGCGAGCGCTTGCGATGTAGCTTCCGAGACCGCGGCCATTCCCGATGGCATACTCAGCACCGATGGTCCCGATCCATGCAGAAAGGACTGCAATCTGCAGCCCGACGTAAATGCTGGGCAACGCAGCAGGAAGATAAAGCTTGCGAACGCGGGTCCACGGTCGCAGGCCTAGTGATTCTGCTGCTTCGATGAGAGGCAAAGGGGCCTGCCTGACGCCTTGCTCAGTGGCCAGAAACAATGGAAAGAACGTCGACAAAGCGGTGAAAACCAACTTTGTGCTCTCGCCATTGCCGAACCATGCCGTGAGCAGCGGTATCCAAGCGAACAGGGCGACCTGTCTGACTGTATGAACGGTCGGCGCGAGCCCTAGAGCCGCGACCCTGTACATTCCGGCCAGATAACCCAAAGCCAAGCCTAAGAGGCCGCCAAGGATTCCTCCCGCGAGTACACGGATGATGCTTGCGAGCATGGCCATCCAAAGTTCTCGACCGGAGGGATCGACGAATGGGGTAACGACCACTTTGAGGGGGCTGACCGCCATGGGGCCGGACAGAATACCGGCCGCTGAAGCAGCGGACCAGACGAGCGCCGCCGCCAGTGGCAGCACTGCGCCTCGAGGAAATCCGTTTATCCGTGACGAACGGTCAGCCATGAGCGCCACTCCCGCGACGAACGAGGACTTCGGCGCGCTTCAGAAGGAAATCCAACGCGAAGCCGACCACCCCGACGACGATCATACCGACAATGACGATATCGAGCTGAAACAGAGTTCTTCCCCAGACCATCATGTAGCCGAGCCCGTCAGTGCCAGCGAGCATCTCCACGACGATCAACGAGACAAAAGCCTGGCTGAGAGAAAGCCGGACACCGCTGGCAATGAACGGGGCCATCGCCGGGATGGTCAGCTTGAAGAACCTTGTGCTCGGCCGCAGACGCAGAACATGTGCGACTTCGGTCAGGCCCTTGGGCACGTTTCTGGCTCCCTCAGCTGTACTGATTGCCATCGGAACGAAACAGGCCTTTGCAAGAATGACGATTTTCAGGCTCTCCTCGATCCCGAGAAGGAGGATCAATATTGGCAGCCAACCCAGCGAGGGAACCGCGGCCAATGCCCTGAAGGTCGGTCCGAGGTAAGCGTCCGCGGTGCTTGATTTTCCGATGAGCAGACCGAACAGGAAGCCGAGGGATGCCCCAATCAAGAAGCCCTCGGCGATGCGGCGGAAGCTGACCGCAGCCGCTGCGAGGATGTCGCCGCTAGCAATCAGATCGAGGAACGTCTGAAGGACCCAGTCCGGCTGCGGCAGGACTTGGGCTGACACCCAGCCCTGTGTCGAGGCTGCCCACCAGAGTGTGAGCAGCCCTGCGGGCAGTATGACGACGAGAACGGCGCTGACGAAGAACGACTTGAGCCTTGCGAGGCGCAATTCCGGTGCGCTGCGAGCGACGAGAATTTCTTCCTCAGCACCAAACGTTGCCATCGACGTTCCAATCAGTTCTGAACCGCGCCTGTGGCGGAGCGATCCGGCCAGAGCGTTTCAAGCTTGAGCGCCTTCACGGCATTGTCGACATAGGTACGGTCAACCCATGTATCGAGATCGATATCGCGACGGATCAATTTTTGCTCCCGGTCGAAGGCGATTCCGCTCTGGTACCGGGACGTAAAGAAGTCGTCGAGACGCGGATTGTATTTCTGGCCCAGTGAACTTCCGGCATTCGACTTGGCTATCACCTCGATCGGTGATCCGGCACGCGACCAGATTTTGAATGCCTCATCCCTGTTCTTGTCGTCGGAGAGCCATTGAGCCGCCTTGACGAAGCCCGTCACGACCTTCTGCGTGGCTTCTGGATATGCCTTTCGGAACTTGTCGGTCACGAGGAACGCGCCGAAACCATCGCCCGAAGCTCCGGCGTCTGACGACTTATAGAATATCTTGGCGAGTCCCTTATCCTCAAGCGGCAGCAGGAAGTCTGCGCCAAAGACTGCATCGACGCTCTTGGCTGCGATCGCAGCAAGCTGATCGGCATTTTTGAGATCGACGATGGTAATGTCCTTCTCGGACAGCCCGGCGTTCTTCAGCGCTGTGATCAGACCCCAATGTATGATCGTCGCCTTCTGAATAGCAACTTTCTTGCCCTTGAGATCGGCGATCGACTTGATGTCGAGATTCGGACGCGCTGCCCCAAAGATCGTTGTGCCACCATAAGAGGCCAGGATCACTGTATCCAGCCCATTAGCCTTGCCGATGATGTTCGGTACGGCACCATATGAGGTGAAGTCGAGCTGACCATTCGAGAGAGCCTCGTTGATCGCGGGACCGGTCCCGGTAAAGTACGTGAATTCAACCTTGGTCGGGGTGCCCTTGAACTCGTCCGCGATGAACCCTTTGGCATCTGCGATGGCTTGAAGTCCGACACCGAAAGGCGTGCCAAATCCGAAGCCGACGTCGCCGAACCGAATGGTTGCGGGTGCGTCTTCAGCGTTAGCCGCCGCTGCGCCAAAAGCGACGGTTGCCGCCAGTAGTAGTGTCGATAGAAGTCGTCTCATTGGTCTCTCCAGTTAAGGTGTGATGATTCCGGTCTCAAAGATCCGGTAACTCATGTCGCCTGCGGTCCCCCGTGGCTTTGCGTTCTTCCAGCCCATCTCGCGGCGGAAGCTTCCCATGACGCCTCGCGCGACCAGATCGGCTTCGGTCGAACCCTCGATCGCTTCGGAGAGGGGTGACACGTACAGAGCGTCGGTCGGGCAGAAGAGTTCACATAGGAAGCACGTCTGACAGTCTGATTGTCGGGCAATGACTGGAGCGCTATCCGCAACGGCATCGAATACGTTGTCAGGACATGCGTCCACACACAGGTCGCACTTTATGCAGCGATCCTCGCTGACGATCTCGATCATGATACTTCACTCATTTGCTGCTGAGATTGGAAGGACGCCCAGATGTCGTTGGTCCCGCCGGAATCAATCGAGCGTGCGAGATGCGGGTTGAGATCCGGAAAGTCCGTCCGACGTTGAAGGCCTCTGCTTTCCTTCCGGAGGAGGGCGCTCTCTGTGGCCCACCGCGAGGTAGCGATCAGCGCCTCTGCCTGACGGACCTTCGCGCGGTCTCCTGACCGCCACGCTTCGTCGTTCCAAAGAGCCGACAGGATGCCCGATGCCTTGGACAAAGTCTCCTGGCTCCTGAAGTAGCCGCCGTCCAGCGGCAAAACTTGCTGCTTGGTCAGGGTAACCACGGCATCCAGATCGACCGCATTGTGCGACGATGGGCGGGCTTCACGCTGGCTGGCCGAGCGAACCTCTCGCGTTGTCCAGTTTGCACCCAGCGAGCGAACGTAGCTCGCAGCGTCCTCACCAGCCCATGAGCCTGTCGCCATCGCCCAGCTCGAATTCGGTCCACCGCCCCCCGTCGACGCTCCCGACATACCCTGTCGGGTAGCGGCGTCTCCGGCCGCGAACAGTCCCGGCACCGTGGTCGTGGACCGTTCGTCGATCTTGAGACCACCCGTGCCACGGACAGTGCCCTCATGTCTCAGGGTGATGGGGAAGCGCTCCTTGAACGGATCGATGCCCATACGGTCGAAGGGAACGAAGATGTTCGGCTGACCTCGACGAAAGCCTTCTTGGAGGCGTGGCGATGCCTTGTCGAGGATGGCATAGACCGGGCCGCGAATGAGTTCGCGCGCCACTACGCTTTGCCGATCACCCGGCGAGGTCAGAACCTTACCCTGCTCGTCGCTGAACGTGCCCCAGAAATACACTACGCCTTTTGTCACGCTCGAATACGCTGGTGAAATGCCGTACTGCGCAGAAAATTCCATTCCGGAGAGAACTGCTCCGGCCTCGGCCGCGACCAAATATCCGTCGCCAGTCAGGTTGTTGGTGCCGAGCGCTCCGCTTAGGAATGCGCAGCCACCCGTGGCGATAACAACCGCACCCGATCTAATCTCGACAATCTCGCCACTCCGACGGAAGCGCGCGATTGCTCCGGCGACGGCCCCATCCGAGACAAGGAGCTCTTCCACAGGACAGTGATCAATGACCTTCACCCGCGCCTTGATCAGCTTCTGGCGCATGAAACGGAGGTAATCGGGGCCGCGGAGCATGCCACGATAGGGTCGTCCATCCTCGTACGTTGGGAAGTCGTAACCCCATTCTGCAAGGAGGTCGAGGTTCTCAAGCGTCCGATCGAGTACACGCTCCACACGTTCGGCCTCGGTGAAGCCCTGTCCCAGGCGCACCCGTTGGCCCACTGTCGCCGCGCGTTCGGCCGTGCCGCGCCGCGTGTAGATGGTAGTGGTATTACCCGCTGCCGTCGCGCCACTTGTGCCGACGTAGCCCTTGTCGATTAGGAGGACGCTGGCACCACTCGCTGCCGCATTCCACGCCGCCCAGCATCCCGCGGGTCCTCCGCCAACGACCAAGACGTCTGTATCAATCCGGCTCGCTATCTCTCTCATTTATCCCTCGCCTTCAATAATAGACTATAAAAGTAGTAGACTTAATCGAGGTAGTGGTTGCCAGCAGGGCCGCAATTCAGGGAAAACAATTCCAGCTCGGCTTGTCTGGCGAAGGCGGGACATCAGCAAATTCGGCCGCGGATCAGGCAAGGGAGCAAGGTCGAATTGCGGACAAGTTGTGAGGAGGTACCAGACAGCTAAGGATTTAAGCCAGAAGCGAGCGCCTCTATGGCCTCTTCGTCGATCTCATCCGTATCGCTCATCCCAAGCAGCAGACAGACGTTGACCAGCTTCTCGTAGCGTTCAGCTTCCCGGCGTTCCCACACCGCACGCTCCCCACGCAAGCGCTCGACGGCACGCAGGCTGTCTATAATCTTTTGGCAGCGCTTGATTGTGAGCATAGCGACATCCTCTAGGCGCACCCCGAGCGGTAGGGTACGCCCCGCACTCCTGCGCCTAGTTGGACTGTTTCTGATCTAGGTCCTTGTAGGCGGCATCCAGGAAGCTGGTGTCGATCCACTTGTCGTAATCGACCGACCCTTTGAGAAGCTTGGCGTCAGCCATGAACTGCTCCTCGCTCTTCAAGGATGCGAGTGCCTCCGGAGTGATCTTGGGATCCTGATAGAAGACATTTTCTTTGTAGGTTTTCCGGACAGATTTCTCCGACGACTTGGTCTCATCGACAAAAATCTTGATCGTTTCGTCGGGATGAGCATCGGCCCAGCGCGCGGTTTCGATATCGACCTTCAGCAGGCGCTTGACGAGGCCAGGATACTTGCGAACGAATTCGCCATTTGCCGAGATCAGGAAGGGGGCCGACCATTCCGGATGCGAAGAGGCATCAAGGATAACGCGGGCCTGGCCCGTTTCGACGAGCTTGGCGGCGACATCACCGCTTTCCACGACCGCATCGACATCGCCGCGGACCAGTGCCGGACCCGAAGCGTCAAAGGCAAGGTTGAGCGATTCCACATCGTTGAGCGAGAGACCAGCAGACTTCAGGGCCTTGGCGAAAGTCGAGTGACGCACTGTCCCGGTTAAGTAGGCCACCTTCTTGCCTTTCAGGTCCTGCAGCGTCTTGATCGGCGAATCCGACTTGACGATGATTGCAGAGCCGTTCTCCTTGA
Source organism: Rhizobium sp. Rhizsp42 (assembly GCF_047304155.1). Lineage (NCBI taxonomy): Bacteria > Pseudomonadati > Pseudomonadota > Alphaproteobacteria > Hyphomicrobiales > Rhizobiaceae > Rhizobium > Rhizobium sp. Rhizsp42. The sequence goes on from NZ_JBGLYS010000007.1 coordinate 25,794, forward strand.
CAAAGCTAGAAAGGCCGATCGCCTTGACGTCGGCACCGGCTGCCGCGACACGCAATGCCGGGTTGTTGCCGGTGTAGATGAATTCGACTGCGCCTGTGGCGAGCGCCGTTGTGGCCTCAGAGCCGCCATTGGTAAACGCGATGAATTCGACCTTGATGCCGTCCTTTTCGAATTCCTTGGCGAGCGTTCCGTTGTGCCGCTCAAGGATGAATTTCAGGTGGCCGGGCGCTGTGCTGCCGATACGGATGACGCTCGGCTTGTCTTCGGCAAAGGCCGGCGATGACAGCGTGACGCTGACGAGGGCGAGTGCCGCAAGGCCGCCGAGCACGGCACGGCGTAAGATGGATGAGTTGAGAGCGGTCATTTGGTGTCCCCATAGAAACCAGGTTGAAAGCGGATGCGAATTCAGGCGTGCGAGATTTCGGAGTTGCCCTTCCAGCCGGTGGCCCAGCGCTCGAACCAAACGAGCAGGTAGTTCACCAAGAGGCCGATCGCGGTCATCGTGATAATCCCGGCATACATGTCGGCGGTCTCCATCATCAGCTGCGACTGTTGGATCAGGAACCCAAGGCCGGATTTCGCCGCCAGCATCTCAGCGCCGATCACAGCAAAGATCGAGGATTTCACGGCAAGCCGCATTCCGGAGACAATCGACGGGATGCTCGCCGGCAAAATGACCTTGCGGAACATGTCGATATCCGACGTGCCCATGGAGCGTGCCGCTTTCAGAAACAGGGGATCGACAGATTTGACGCCAGAGATCGTGTTGATCAGCAGAAAAAAGATCGACGAGTAGAAGGTGATCGCGATCTTCGATGCCTCGCCTATACCGAGCAGCAGAATGAAGACGGGCAGCAGAGCGAACTGCGAGGTGTTGCGCAACGTCTGCACCAGCAGGTCTGAGACCTTTTCGAACAGTGTATAGCGGCCCATCAGGAAACCGAGCGGCACCGCGACAATAACTGCGAGAACGAAACCGATGGCTGCACGCTGGAGACTGATGCCGATGTTGGCCGTCAGCGTTCCGTCGAGCAGCATCGCATACCAAGCCTCGCAGACCTCGCTCAGCGGCGGAAAGAAGATCCGATTCAGCCAGCCGAGGCGCGGCGCGATCTCCCACAGGGCAAGGAAGGCCACCATCAGCGGCAAGCCATAGATGAACGTGCCAAATTCCAGGCGGCGCCGGACTTTCGGCGCTCGCTTCGTGTTGCTGCCGGATGTGAGGCGCGCACCGAACGTGGTCTTTTCTGTTACATAGGCCATAAGCGTTCGTCCCTTCAGTGAGCATAGGCGGGTGAAAGCGCCCAGTCTTTTTGTGCCTTGTTGACTTCATCGCGCAGCGCCTCCCAGACGCGGCCGCGATGCGCATTGAACTCCGAACTCGCGCGGATATCGCCGTCGCGCGGGCGGGGCAGGTCGATGTCGATGATCTCCTTGACCGTCCCGGGACGAGCGGTCATGACGACGATCCGGTCGGCGAGGTAAATGGCCTCATCGATGGAATGGGTGACGAAGACGACCGTTGTGTTGATCTTCTCCCAGATGCGCAGAAGCTCTGTCTGCAGGATCTCGCGGGTTTGCGCGTCGAGTGCGGCGAATGGTTCGTCCATCAAGAGCACCTCGGGGTCGGTCGCGAGCGCCCTGGCGATTGCGACGCGCTGCTGCATGCCGCCCGAGAGCTGGTTTGGGTAGCGATCCTCGAAACCTGAAAGCCCGAACAGCGATAAGAAATAGCGCGCCTTCTCGGTCCGCTCTCTCTTCGCAACGCCGTGCACTTCCAGCGCATATTCGATGTTGGAGAGCGCGGTACGCCATGGAAACAGCGCATATTGCTGGAAGACGTAGCCAGTCTTCGGATCCGGCTTGACGATCCGCTTGCCGTCGATGCTGACGATGCCGTCGGAGGCGTCCGTCAATCCGCCGATAATGTCGAGCAGCACCGATTTGCCGCTGCCGCTCGGGCCGACCAGTGTAATGAACTCGCCCTTGCGGATAGCGAGATCGACGCCGTTAAGGACGGTGACGTGGTCGGAAGGACGGCCGTCGATCAGCACCGACTGGCCGGGCTTGAGCTGAAAGGTCTTATGGACGTCGGTAACGGTGATGCGGTCCATGCGGTTCTCCAATTTCAGACTTGCGCGACGCGGATGCGGTGGGTCGGATCGAGTTCCGATCCGCCCGGCTTGCCGCGCTTCCATCCGAGCGCGCGGGAATAGCTTCCGAAGAGATTTCGCTCTTCGGCTTCAGCCTCGCTTATCGCAAGCGGGCCGTCGGCGCGCTCGGCGACATAGAGAGCGTCGGTCGGGCAATAGATTTCACAAAGGAAACAGGTCTGGCAGTCGTCTTGCCGGGCGATGACCGGAACGCCGTCGGTCACATCGAAGACATTGGCCGGGCAGACTTTCACGCAGATATCGCACTCCACGCACCGGCTTTCCGAAACGATCTCGATCATGACGCGATCTCCTGGCGGCTGTCCGCCGCGGCGGACACATTGATCTCGTCGACGCCGCGCAACGTGATGGAATGTGCGAAGGCCGCAACGCTTCCTTTGCAATCGCTGCGGCGATGCATGCCGCGGCTCTCCTTGCGAGCAAGTGCCGCCGTCACCGACCAGCGGCCGGAAGCAGCTATTGCGGCCGCCTCGCGCGCCTTCAGGCGATCGAGGCCGGAGGCCGAAAGGTGGTTCCTGACGTCGCTCCAGATAGCATCGAGCCTCTCGCTGCTCTCCTGCAGCCGGCCGCCCTCGCGGAAATAGTTCTTCTCCAGCGGCGTCACTTCTGCACGCACGCTGTCGATGACGTCCTTGGGCGTAAGCGACGCCTTCGATGTCGATCCCGGGCGCAGGCCGGCCTGGCCGAGCGGGGTGGAATTGGTTCTGAAGGCCTTGTCGCCACGGCGCTTGGCATGCGAAGCGGCCCCCTGACCGGACCACCAGCCGCTGGCGATTGCCCATGAGGAGTTCGGCCCACCACCGCCCGACGTCGCGCCGGCGACCTGCTCGCGGCTTGCTGCATCCCCGGCGACATAGAGACCGGCGACATCGGTAGCGCAATCCGATGCGGCGATGCGGATGCCGCCAGTGCCCCGAACGGTGCCCTCGGCGCGGAAGGCTACTCGGAACATGTCGCGGAAGGGATCGACGGGTGTCCTGTCATAGGGCAGAAAACAGTTCGGCTGGCCGCGGCGCAGCCAATCCTGCAGCGCCGGCTCCGCCTGATCGAGTGCCGCGTAAACGGGGGCTTCGATCATCGCCTTGGCGATTTCCTTCTCGCGCTCGCCGATACCGTTCCGCAGATGGTTGCCATCGCTATCGAGAATGGGCGTGCCATCCTCGCGGAAGAACGAGGCCCAGCGGAACGGCAGTCCCTTGTTGAGGGAAGAGCCAAAGGGGGCCAGCGTATATTTGCCGGTGAACTCCATTCCGGAGAGGCTTGCGCCGGCCTCAGCCGCCATCAGAAGACCGTCGCCTGTTAGAGCCGCAGCCCCCATGATGCGCTCATGAAAGGCGCAGCCGCCCGTTGCCAGCACGACAGCGCCGGCATAGACGCGCCAGTCACGGTTGCGCTGACGATCTATGCCCGCAGCACCCGTAACCGCTTCGCCGTCGAAATAGAGTTCGAGGGCGGGGTGGTGATCGAGAACGGTTATGCCGGCTTTGAGGACGCGGCGGCGCATGAAGGCCATGTAATCAGGCCCGCGCAGATTGGCGATGTAGAGCTTGCCATCTTCGTCGTCGGGAAAGGGATAGCCCCATTCGGCCAGTTTCAGTAGGTTTTCATAGGCCTGATCGACAGTGCGCAGCATCCAGCGCTGATCGGCAAGATTTCCGGTGCGCTGCCAGCGGCGCTCTACGATCTGGGCGCGGTTTTCACCCGGAGGGACCAACCAGGTACCAGTATTGGACGGTGCGGTCGCGCCACTGGTGCCGAGATAACCCTTGTCGGCAAGCACCACCTGCGCGCCACTCTGCGCTGCAGACAACGCGGCCCACGCGCCGGCGGGGCCCCCTCCCAGCACAAGCACATCGGCTTGCAAATGCAGAGGCTCTCCGCCTGCAAGGACTTTTCGTTGAAGTGACATGGGATTTCCAGAAAAACTCAGTTCGATTGGGCGTCCGAGACCGCTGAAACCCAGTTACGCGGCGCTGGAAAACCAGGATGGTTCGTTTCCTGGAGTCCATTTGATGTTGCACCCGATCGACGGTGTTTGTTCGGCTGCGGGCTCGAGACCGGTAAGAACGGCATCTGCAGCAGCGCGCAGGTCCCTGCCGGTGGGTATCTTACCATTGCCCGGACGCGCGTCATCGAATTGTCCGTGGTAGACGAGCTTGCGCGCGCCGTCGAAAAGAAAAAGGTCGGGCGTGCAAGCGGCTCCGTAGGCTTTTGCCACTGCCTGTTTTTCGTCCTTCAGGTAAGGGAAGGAATACCCGATGGCTTCGATCTCGCGGCCGATTGCTTCGATGCTCTCCTCGGGGTGGGCTTCGGAGTCGTTGCTGTTGATGGCAATGACCTGAAGGCCTCTAGCGCCATACTGGCGTGCAAAGGATGCGAATTCGTCGCGGATGAGCTGCACGAAAGGACAGCGGTTCGAGATAAACGCGACGAGTAGCGCTGGGGCGGCATCAAAATCCGAAAGCCTATGCAAAGCACCGCTTGCATCGCTCAGGGAAAAATCCGTCGCCTTGGTGCCGATCGCGATCGTGTTGGAAGTCGTCTTTGGCATGAAGCCTCCTCTAGTTGAGGCTTAATAATCGATCAAAAACATAGATATTAAAGAAAATAAAATTGCTTCCTGGTCGGTCGATTGAAAATAACGTCCTGTCGGGTGGGGCACGGCAGCAAAATCGTCAGTCCCTGACTTGCTTTTGGCTGCTTGCTGCAAAGACCCGGTGTTCGGATTGGCTAGCAAGCGACACGCGCGAACCCGCTCAGTTCGAAGCCACGGCGCTGAGCCGCCAAACACCCCAGGGAGCCGGCATCAATAAAGTGACTTGCATAATGATAGTAACATACCACATATGTCGGGCACGCATCGTGCCGTTGCCGATTACCACTGTACGTCTCCACAGAGTGATCGGCGGCTCATGTTCCGCATTGTGTAGGCGACCCCCCGGCTAGGGGGGCCACAGAATTCGAGGAAGAAGATGGATAGGATCGTCGTCACCGGCATGGGGCTGGTATCACCGCTAGGAGTAGGCCTGGAGACGTCGTGGACCCGCTTACTAGAAGGTCGATCAGGCGTACGAACGCTCGACGAAGCCATGGTGGCCGAAATCGGGTGTAAGATTGCCGGGATCGTACCGGACATTGCCCAGGACCCCGAAGGCGGCTTTGACCCTGATCTGTACGTCGCACAAAAAGATCAGAAAAAAATGGATCGCTTCATTCAGTTCGCGATGGCTGCCGCGCAAGAAGCTATCACGCAATCAGGATGGCAGCCGACTACAGCTGAGGAGCTGGAGCGTACCGCCACGGTGATCGCGTCTGGCGTGGGCGGCTTTCCGGCGATCGCAGAGGCGGTCAGAATAACCGAAACGCGAGGCGCGCGTCGGCTCTCGCCTTTCACAGTTCCCTCGTTCCTGGTGAATCTGGCGGCTGGTCAAATAAGCATCAAGTACGGTTACAGGGGGCCGCTCGGTGCCCCTGTTACGGCATGCGCCGCTAGCGTCCAAGCAATAGGCGATGCCGCGCGCCTCATCCGCTCGGGAGAAGCCGATGTGGTGGTTTGCGGTGGTGCGGAGGCGTGTATCGATAAAGTGAGCTTGGGAGGTTTTGCGGCGGCGCGCGCTCTCTCTACCGGCTTTAACGACAATCCCGAGCTTGCTTCGCGTCCTTTTGATGCACGGCGTGATGGATTTGTCATGGGTGAGGGGGCGGGCATTCTTGTTCTTGAGAGCTTTGACCACGCCGTGAGGCGGGGTGCAACGCCCCTGGCCGAGTTGGTTGGCTATGGAACGACCGGCGACGCCTACCATATGACATCAGGGCCCGAAGACGGTGATGGCGCTCGCCGGGCAATGGAGATCGCAATCCGTCAGGCTGGTATCAGTCCATCCGATATAGCGCATCTAAATGCGCACGCCACATCGACCCCCGTCGGTGATCGTGGTGAGCTCGCTGCTATTCGAGCTGTCTTCGGCGGGAACCGAAGTATCACTGTCAGTGCTACCAAATCAGCCACAGGCCATCTTCTCGGAGCTGCTGGAGGCATGGAGGCTATCTTTGCCATTCTGGCGCTGCGCGACCAGATAGCGCCGCCAACTAGAAATTTCAGCGAACCAGATCAGGCAGCCGAAGGGATCGACATCGTTGGGCCGGCTCCCCGTTCCATGTCGTTCCAATATGCGATCACCAACGGCTTCGGGTTTGGTGGAGTAAACGCAAGCGCGATCTTCAAGCGGGTGGCTTGAAAGTGAAGTTTCTTACGTAACTACCAGCCTCTGGATTCAATGCGAGCCGGAGGCAATACGAACTGAAATGAGCCGCCGGTGTCAGTCAAAGCAAATACAGGGCCCGATGATCTAGGGGATCTATCGGGAAACGAAACGAATTGGCCGTTGGAGCATAGAGACGTCCTGGCCTGGCTGGTCTCCCGAAAAAGCGACGACCAGTTCATCGACGTCGTCTTTGCGGAAATGTGCGAACGGTTAGTGAGAGCCGGAGTGCCCGTGGCCCGCGGGGCGCTGTTCTTCGATGCCCACAATCCACAATGGCTTGGCGCACGGATCCTCTGGCAAAAAGGCCGTACCGGCGCCGATTTTAGGACATTCGACTACGGCGTGGAGGATCGCCCTGATTATCAAAATAGTCCGATGTTTGAGGTGGGCAATGGTGTTGGAGAAGTCCGGCAGCGGCTCCATGAAGGCGTCGCCACTGCAAAGCGTTATCCGATCTATGATGAGCTGGCTGAAGGCCTCTACACCGACTACGTTGCTTGGCCGCTAAATCACACGCGAGGGAAACGACACGCTGTCACCTTCGCTACAAAGGCGACAGGCGGCTTCAAGCCCGAGGATCTTGAGTACCTCCGGGACCTTTTGCCCGTGTTGGCTCTTGTGAGCGAAATCCGATTGAAAAACCGGTTGGCGCGGACACTGTTGGAAACATACGTTGGTCCGCACGCTAGCGAACCCATACTCGCCGGAGCGACGACACGCGGAAGCGGCTTCACCGTTACTGCCGCCGTTATGATATTCGACCTGCGAGACTTCACGGCCATCTCGGACACCTTACCGCGTGACGATGTTATCAATCTCCTCAACAGCTACTTTGATGTGCTGGCGGAGCCCATCACCTCAAATGGTGGCGAGATACTCAAGTTCATGGGCGACGGATTGCTCGCCATCTTCAAGCTAAGCGACCCCAATGCCGCGGCAAACCTTTTCTCGACTATCAAACAGGTACACTTGGCGCTGGAAGCGCTCAACTCGCATAACGAGAAGGCTCAGATGCCCCTGCTTCGACACGGCATCGGAGTACACCTGGGTGATGTCATGTACGGGAACATTGGCGCGAAAGGACGGCTTGACTTCACTGCGATCGGCCCCGCTGTCAACGTCGCATCACGTCTTGAAACTCTTACAAAAGAGCTCGGGCGTTCGGTTCTACTTTCCAGTGCGTTTGCAAAGTTCGCCGGTGAGACAGAGCTGCTCGAGCCATTGGGAACTTTTGGTTTGCGCGGGCTGAAAGATACGATTGATGTCTACGCCTTGAAGGGTTCTTAGCGAGTGGCAATGGGCGACGTGCGCGCAACGTGGCCAGGCCTCAATCTAATGAACGATCTTCCCGTCTGTTGTTAATCTCAACTCTTCCGTCAACTTAGAAGTACCTGATAATGACTCATAAGCGCGTGTACACTTTCAGCTTGAATGGTGAAATTGGCTGGACATCTCTCGGCACGAGAGAAGCGAATGGCTTCGATACGAATTTGAGAGCGATCGGCATAACCAATCGCCAGTTGGCACTGTTATTCGCCTTGGAGCGAAATAAAGATGCCACCATTGCGGAGATAGCTCGCGAGCTTGCGTTGGACCGGGCAACTGTAAAACGCCACCTGACGCCGATGATAAGCACACTCGTCGTTGAGGCTGCACCCGCCTCGAGAGGAAGGGACACCGCCTTCACTCTAACTCAGATGGGCTCTCGGCGTTTGCAAACCGGCCTGAAGATTTGGAAGTCCGGGGCGCGGGCTTTGAGGGCCGCGACGGAGGGCGCTGCGGCGTCAGCCGTGGCGAGTGCGGCAAAATGACGAGAGCTGCTTGTGAAATCGATCGCTCCCGATCATCCATGTCCTGTCGCCTTTCCGATTTGCCTATTCGGCACACCACATTTCGAGTTACGAGGGTAGCCGAATGCGCCGACATTTGGAGCGAGCTAGGCCTCGAACATTATCAGATGCAAACGGTCGATCATCGGGGCGATCTTCGCAAAGCAGTCTACGTTTTGATCTTGCTCCTGGTGATAGCGGCCGAGACGGTGGCACTATGTGGGTTGGCAATCCCGTCTGTAGAATTGTCACACACTGCTCTTCTCGCAGGGTTCCCCGCTCGATCGGCGTGGAGCTCCGTTGGACGGTGAGGGCCGATCGAAGACGAACACTTGTGATCACTTGTGGCGCGCTAGCTAGTGAGGTCTTGGAAGTAGTTCGTCTTAACGCATGGGCCAATATGGAGGTCACATGCTTGCCGGCGGAATGGCATATGACGCCGCACCGCATCCCGGATGGCGTGCGTCGAAAGATTCGAGAACGCCGTCCGTTCTTTGACGATATCTATTGCTTGTTTGGGGACTGCGGCACCGGGGGTGAGCTCGATGCCGTCCTGCTGGAAGAGGGTGTCGAGCGCATTAGCGGACATCACTGTTTTGCTTTCTACGCGGGAGCTATCGACTTCGACACCTTGCAGGAGAAGGAGCCGGCCACGTTCTACCTGACCGACTTCTTTGTAAGGCATTTCGAGCGTTTCACGCTACGTCACCTGGGTTTGGATACAAGCCCCGAACTGCTCTCAGACTATTTCGGCAACTTCCGACGTGTTGTTTACCTAGCCCAATCTCGCGATCGGGAGCTGGAAGAGCGAGCAGAGTTGGCGGCGGCCCGCTTGGGGCTGCCGCTGGAAGTAGTATTCACGGGACTGGAAAACATCTCCGATGCACTGGCCTCCTGGCGCATTAGTCGGTGATGGACGAATGGACCTTGGAACTAAAACCGGTCCCCAACCAGCCGACTTCCAAAGACCTTCATCAGCCAATGGCCGATTTCCGAGTAGTGCGAAACTTCGACACCATACCTCTTAAACTCGCTTCGCATTCGCAGAGAGACAGTTCTGTTTGTGATCAATAGGCGGGCCTGACTAAGCAGGTACTCATCTTCAAGCGCCTGCCAGATCTTGCCCTCATCAACGGCTAGAATCGTCTGGAAGGCATCAGCGCCCTTACGGAATGTCAGAAGCTGGCCGTCACCTTGGTAGGGGTGCCAGTTGTACCCGTCCATCAGCGCGATGCAAAATCTTTTAAACTGTTCGAGTGATCTGCGAGCAGGCTGCACGCCGGGCGCTAATCCGACCAAAGTTGACGCTAAGCGGGGATCAGAGGACATGATATACGAAACCTCGTGAATTGCTTCACCAATCGCCACGCGAGAGAACATGGGTGCAGAACCAGCACGTGAAGGCCAAATGACGTGTATGATCTCGGCAGCATCGAGGAGCACATCCTCGGCCATCATGTTATAAACTAGTCGTGTGACATTGTCCTCATCTTCCGCTCGAGGGTTTAGCCGCCATGTCCCGATTGAACCGAGTGTGTGATGGCCCCGGACGTTCTCCAGTAGTTGCATTCCACCTCGTTCATTTCCGACGCATGCTACCAATCCAACAAGTGCCTTTGATAGAGTGCCAGAGGCGATATGCATGCCGGACATTCCGCTTGATCCGGTTTGCCTCAGTCGATGTGTCGCATGGACCCAAACGACGTCCGCGTTAGGCAGGGTTTTCAACGCTTCCGAAACCGGCGATTTCCGCGGGCTTGGCGTTCCGTACCCCATAGGTCTCACGTTTATCGCATGTCGGTAACGGAATTCAGGCTCGCGTTGTAGGCTGCTTTCTATATGTCGCAAATCTATCAGATCGCTCCCACATACTCCCACGAGTAACTGACGCCGACGAGTTTTGCGAGATACGTCTAACCCTGTTGCAACAATTGCCGTAGGAAGCTTGTTATCGGTGCGGCGGCGCCCTCGAAACGGCAACTTTGTCAGTGCAAAAGAGGCGATTCCCCCAATGCCAAGGAGCTGCCATTCCAGATCACGCTGCGCCGGTGGATTGGCTTTCAAGGGGATGTAACGGACCTCGTAAACACCGAATATTTTTGCGACGCTCCAAAACGAAGGAAGATCGTCTTGGGCAAAATTGATGGATTCAGGCCCGTAGACGGTGCTGAGCGTTCCATTCGTTACGACGCATATTTGGGAAAGATCAATCAGAGCGTTTTTTGCATTTGACGCACCTGCAAGATCTTGGCGGATTGCTGGGAGAAAGAGTGTCGTGTCTAGCCAATTTGACGCCGTTTCCTCAGACTGCGCCTTGAGAAAGCTATATGCTTCACTAAGCTTTTCAGCGAAGCGCGCTTCTGTCCTCGTGAACGAAACCATCTCCGCTGCGGCTAGGGGAAAGCCGTCCAACAAGCTATGTTCGAGCGCATGAATGCCGTAGTTCTCTAATTCTTTCCGGGTGCCGATGATAAGCTTGTCATCTGGGCCGCGAAATGCCCACAGAGCTTGCTCCCCTTCTTCGACCAGATTGCCTCCCGGGATCTGTTGCCGCGTCTTTCCGTTAGGTAGCCAACAAGGAACGAACTGATCGATGGTGCCGTCGGCGGCAATTTTCTGAACCAGATCCGAGTTCGCGCCCCTCTGGTTCCTGAAGACCGGCAGTTCGAAGCCTACGACGTCCTCGGCGGAAGGCAGTGTGCGATCTAAGACAGGCATTTATCGACCGGGCTCCGGAACAATACCTTTGCCAATATAGTACCGTAGGCACACATCAGATATCGATGAAGTATACTCGTTTGGGCTCAACCTATTGAAGACGCTGTACGGCACCACCTCAATGCCGAGATTTTCTAGCGTGCTCCCCACCTCGGATTCCATGAAAGTTGAAGGCACAATTACAGCCTGAACCCAAGTGCTTATTGAAATCGGATCCGAGAACTGCACTTCGATGCCCGAGCCCCGACTATCGACCGTATTGGCTCCCTTGCTGCCAACGAGTGCCGCGTAGCTCTGCGCCTCGAACTCAGTCTCGTCGATTTGAACACTTTGGTTTGGCGAACCCCGCATGTAATCGCTCGCTGACCCAAAGAACGTCGAGATGACCTTCCCTGGTGTCTCTGCAGCGGTCTCGAGGGCAAAATCGCCAAGGGTCATTCGTTTGTGCATGTACTGTCGATAGAAATCGTTATGAAACCCACCGCTATCGAAGGGGAAAATACGCTTGATTTCTTGGGTGAAGTCGAGCTTGAAGATCAGGCAAACTGGTAGGTAGTGGCCAAGGCTGGTCGGTTGCTCGCTGACGAAATGCCGGCCTACCGTAGAAAGTGTAGATCAAGGCTTCGCCCAGAAAAACGTTGCAGTCGACCGGCTCCAAATTGTCGTCAGCAAGGGCCTCGCGTAGAGAGTAGGCGTCGGTACTATGGACCAGCGGCAGTTTCGGTGTTGCGGGAACAGCTTTGGAGACGAGCTTCCTTAGCCGTCCTTTGCCTATGTCCAACTTGTGCATTGTCGCTCCGAGTGACCAAACCGTCCCAACTGAATCCAGGTTCACTACAACCACTGCTGTAGCGATTCTACAACCGCTTATCAGTCGACAGTCAGCCATGACCTTGCGGATATGGCCGACTGTGCGAAGACGGATGGACAATCGTCGGGTCTTCTAAACGCAGGCTAGGAGCGGACAGCTTCCACGTCCAGCCGCATCTGCTTTCGAAGGATGCGATCCAACACGGATTCCGGGAGCAGTTTCCGTGCTACGTTGAGCTGGCGGGCTACGCCGCCTGCCGGGTACCTGAGACGGGGATATGGTGCCATCGCGGCCTTGACCACCACGCGAGCGACGGTCTCGGGGCTATCCGCTTTTTCGAGTGCGTCACCGATAAGCTTGTCGGCGTTGGCTCGTGCGTTCGCGAACTGCTCCTTGGGCTCGTCTGGCCGAAGCATGTTCGTATCAAAGGAGGTTTGCGTATACGCTGGCTCGATCAGAATAACACGCACTCCTGTTCCCCTAACCTCGTGATCCAACGAAGCGCTATACGCTTCAAGCGCGTGCTTGGAGGCTGCATACGATGCAGAGAACGGCGCAGGAATAAAACCGAGGACCGAACTAATGTTGATGATACGCCCTTCTTTGCGGTCTCTCATGCCTGGAAGTACGGCTTTCATCATCCTCAGAGCCCCAAACACGTTCACCTCGAAAAGGTCCTGATGCTGGTGTATTGAGGAATCTTCGAGCGCGCCAAGCATTCCAATACCAGCATTATTGACCAACAGATCAATCCTGCCGGCTACCTTTGTGACGAAACTGACAGCATCGGCGACAGATTCGTCAGATGTCACATCGCAGGTTACCGAACTTACGTCCCCAAGGTTTTTTAGCTCCTTTCCACGTGTGGTTCCAAAGACGCGGTAGCCCTTTGAGGCTAGCGCTAGCGCTGTAGCTCTTCCAATTCCACCTGATGCGCCTGTTACGATGGCGACCGGTTGCCTGCTATTCATCACACCACTCCTCATAGAATTACGACCATAATTACATATTATGATCGTAATGCAATAAAAATATGCTATCTCTTTGTTCATGCGATATAACAAAGATCAGAAAGCCAAATCCCGCACTGAAATCCTCTCGGCTGCGAGCCGCCGATTCCGCTCCGACGGAATTGCCGCATCCGGGATCGCCGGGATTATGGAAGACGCCGCAAAGACGAACGGTGCCTTTTACGCTCATTTCGCGTCGAAAGAAGATTTGGTATCGGCGGTCCTTGACGACGCTCTCGAAAAGCAGAAGGAAGACTTGGCGCACGCCAATGGTCACGCCGAATTGATGAGGGCGCTAAACAATTACCTGTCGCCCGCTCACCGCGATCACGCTGGCGATGGATGTCCCTCGGCCGCGCTCCTCCCCGAAATTTCTCGCCAGCCACAAAACACAAGGAAGCTTTATGAGGTCCATCTAGAGCAAATTCTAGAGAGTTTAGGCAAAAGAATGGGAGGGGGCTCGAGTGGCATGGCAACCGCAGCGGCTGTCTTCAGTATGGCTGTCGGTGCGCTGCAGCTGGCAAGGGCAGTGCCCTCAGATGAATTGTCCACTATGATTTTGAAATCAGCTGTTCAAGCTGCTGAACAGCTGATTATATCGGAAACCGACAAGCAGGCTGGTTGAGGTGCAGCCTGACGAAGGGCCTGCGCGAAACTGGAGTAGGCTTTGGACAGTCCGCGTGCCCGTATCGGCTTCTATTCTCCTGTTGAGGAATATGCCTTGATGATCTGCGCCGCGATATCGTCAGATTGTTCTTCGAGCGCAAAATGTCCGGCGTTGTAATGCTTCACGGATGAACCGGGCACGAGCGCTCCGATGGCATCAGCCCCATGACTGGTGAAGATTGGATCGTTATCGCCCCACACCACGAGTGTCTTAGGTTTCTTCGTCGACAAGTACTGGGCCCACGTACCGTAAAGATCCAAGTTCGATGGGATGTCCAGTTGGAGATCACTCATTACGCGATGGGAATCTGCATCGGCGATCGCGAACGCATCGCTTACCCAGGCATCAGGATTTAATTTGGCCGCATCTGCCGCTCCGTGCCTATAGAGGTTCAGGTCGGTGGCAATGGAAACTCGTCCCTCGGCAGCGGCACGTTTCTCCGGCGTGGCAGGCCCTTTATTCGCCTTCACCGCCTTTAGTCGAGCTGGCTCCCAGCCATCTTCCGTGATCGCTATATTCTGAAAGATCAAGCCTGCAACCCATTCTGGGTGTTGAGTTGCTATGCGCATGCCAATCGGTCCACCAAAGTCCTGCATGTATAGGATTGCTTTCGTGGTGCCTAATTTCTTGAGCAAATGCTCAACGGAGGCGGCTTCATAATCAAACGTCACCGCCGCGCCGCTGGCCGGTGCCTCGCTCTGTCCCATCCCAGGATAATCCGGCGCGATAACATGGAAGTCCCTAGATAGAAGCGGGATGAGGTCACGGAACATATGCGACGAGGACGGGAAGCCATGGAGTAGCACGATGGTGGGTTTCGCGGATTGACCCGCTTCGCGGTAGAATATCTTCAATCCATCTACGTCGACGGTTTGGTATGAGGTAGCCGCTGCATGCGAAGTCCCAGCGTAAGCGGCGGCCAGAGATGCGACCAGCGCAAGCGATTTCAGGGAGTTATATTTCTGAATGGTCATGATTGTTCCTGGGGGCAATTGAATCCACAAAGGCAAGATACGGGCATATGCCCATATTGCAATCACCTTCTAGTATTTTATGCTAGGGACATCACGCGGCTAGAATGTTTGTCGCGTCCTCGCCGGCCAGCGACCGAATACAAGTCAAGAACGCGTCGATCGGACTGATGAGCTTTAATGTATCAGGATTGCTCGATGCCCAAATCCTCACCGCAGGTCGGAAGTTCGGCGTGTCTAGGATCGTCAGCTGATCCTTCCATCTGCACTCCGCCAGGGCGTCAGGTGCGATCATGCCAATTCCATGGCCGGCTGCCACGAGGGACATTTTCGTCTCGGAACTTGATATTTCGATTGCGACATCGAAGGGCAACCGAGCGTTCTGTAAAGTATGGGCGATATAGTTGCGAAATCCGCAGCCGTCGCCGTTGAGCACCCAGGGAAAGCGTGACAAGTCAGCGATGGTAGCATTCTTCGGAACGCCGAGACCCGGCGACGCGACGAGGACGACCTCGGTACGGCAAATCTCTACCGCCGAAATTCCTTTGGGGGGCGTGTCGCCATCCGCTAGGCAGTAGATTGCGAGATCAAGCTGTCTTGCCGCCACTTTATCCTGCAAAGCCGGAGACCAGTCCGATGTCAGCCTGATCTTCAGGTGTGGGAAGGTCTCTTTGAGGTGAGATATAGGCCGCTCAATGAACGCATCGGAGAGATGGGGCATGATCCCCAGGTTGAACTCACCCCGTATTTCCCCTGCCGGCGATGCCAGTTCGCTCCGGAGCCTACGAACGCTCGCCAATATGCCTTTCGCGTGTTCATAGGCCTTTATGCCTTGCTCTGTTGCTTTGTGAGGTTTGGTTGCGCGATCCAATAAGCGAGCGCCAACCGCTTCTTCGAGGAGTTGAATACGGCGGGTCAGAGCCGGCTGGGTGAGGTTCAATCGTCGCGAAGCCGATACGATCGACCCGGTCTCTACCACAGCGACCAGAGCTTCCAAATCACGTAAGTTCATCAGCTTTGTCTATAAAGATTATTGGAGTTATCGATTTGTAGCATAATCCGTCATTGCGGTAAACGGTGCCTGGGGCTCCGCTGCGATGCTTCTGCTGCGTGAGACCATTCTCATGCACTCATGGGCTAATTGAACCATCGGTCGCTGGCGAAGCCCGATTTGGCAACTTGGATATGTTCGATGCAAACGAGAGTATTTGGGACTACTGGCCTGCGTGTATCGGAACTGGTACTCGGCACGGGGAACTTCGGAACCGGTTGGGGCTACGGCAGTGACCGCGCGGAGGCGGCTCGGATATTCGAGGCGTATGCTGACGCGGGTGGCAACTTCATCGACACCGCAGACGTCTATCAGTTCGGGGAGTCAGAGCAAATTCTTGGCGACTTGCTTGTGGGACGGCGCGAGGACTTCCTTCTAACCTCGAAATTCACTATCGGAAGCGCCCCGAAGGGCGGGCCGCTTGTCACCGGAAATAGCCGGAAAGCAATGATTGCTTCCGTGGAGGCGAGCCTTCGTCGATTGAAGACGGACAGGATTGATATCTATTGGGCGCACTACGCAGATGGCGTCACTCCAAGCGAAGAGTTAGTGCGGGGTTTCGATGATCTCGCCCGCAGCGGCAAGATACTTTACGCGGGTTTGTCGAATTTCCCGGCGTGGCGCATCACCCGCGCGGCCACCCTTGCGGAACTGACAAGATCCGTCCCGGTCGCAGCTGTCCAGGTTGAATATAACCTTGTACATCGCTCGCCGGAGACGGACGTGTTCCAGGCGGCGAACGCTTTGGGTATCGGCATCGTTTCTTATTCGCCCTTGGCGGGAGGAATGCTCACCGGAAAGTATCGTAGGGGGGAGGGAGGTCGCGAGACCGGACTTGGCGGTAGAGCTTTTCGCCCGGAGAACACGGCTGAAAAGGCTGCCGTTGTCGACGTGCTTCTGAACGTCGCTGTCGAACATGCGACGAGCCCAGACAAAGTCGCAATCGCTTGGGTCGCGAGCAAGGGCGTCATTCCCATGGTCGGGCCGCGAACTGTCGAGCAGCTCAAGAGTAACCTTGGAAGCCTCGATTTGGTCCTTAGTGACGAACAGATCCGTCGCCTCGACGAGGTCGCACACCCAATGCTGAACAATGATCATGACACGCTTGAGGGGCTCAAAGGACGTATTCAGCCGATTTCACAGGTTGTTGCTTAGACAGCGCTGCCCTGCGAACCCCTTTCGGGCGGTTTCCCAAGCGTTCAATTCGGAGAGAATACATGTCAATGGAGCAGCAGAATAAAGCGCTGGTCATCAAAGCCTTCGACACTCTTTTCAATAAACGTGATTACGAGGCCGCACTTGGCTTCTGGTCGCCAAACTACCTTCAGCACAGCGCGCATATCGCCCCTGGTCGCGAAGGCCTATTCGATCTCGTTCGAAGCGCTCCCGAAAACCTCAAATGGGAATACCAGCTGATCTTAGCCGAGGGTGACTTCGTAATCGTGCATGGTCGCTTTTCAAATACCGGACGTCCTGCTGCTTGGATCGCCGCAGACGTTGTTCGCATAGCTGGCGGTGTGCTTGCAGAGCACTGGGATATGCTTCAGGACGAGGCGACATCGACTGAGTCAAAGAGTGGCTTGCCGATGTTTGGTAAGCTTTTCCCTGACCAAGTGTAATTAGCATTCGGGTCAAGAGGGGTAGGGATCGAATTGCCCAACTCTACGGCCTGCGCTCGCTTCGACGAAGAACTGTCGGAGCGAGCGCATCTATTTGGACGAAAGTAAACCTGTGAGGTGAAAGGCGGGCGTCTATCGGGACGAGCAGCGCGCGTGCATAGATCCCCCGGTTGAATATTCTGGGGTGCAAATGGATATCGCTGTACGTAGTCCTTCGGACGACAAGCTTGGACGGTGGGAGTTCGCGAGGTCGCTGGCAACCCAAATTTGGGACTTGCCGCCTTCACCCGAAGGCTACGTGGTCGGCTTGGAAGCTGAATGGGGCGCGGGCAAGAGTAGTGTCATCAACATGGCATTGCACCAGTTACTCCTCCTCGAACTCGTCGAGAAAACCGACCGACAATGGTTCCATGGCGAAGATGCTGTTCCTATCGAGATCGATGAGATGGAGCGTCTGACCGAGGGTTACAATGCAATTGTCGGCTTTGGACAGCCAGGTTTCGATCTGAACTATGTTCACCCGGATCATTACAATCGCGCCATTGCAGAGCGATGCGGGAACAATGAGTCGGACATCAAAAAGCTCTATCGCTACTTCCGCTTGAGAATGCGGGTGAAGGCCGCGCCGAAAAATCTCATCATCCACTTTAGACCGTGGCTTATTCCCGACACAGCGGCGCTATCGACGGTGTTCCTCGCGGAACTCACCAAATCCGTTGGTGGCCTCCTCGGGGACGATGTCCAGAGAGCACTCCGTGCCTATACTGAGATAATAAGCAGGCTGGCACCACTCGCGGGAGTGGCGGCGCAAGCAGCAGTCCCCGGCGTCGGATCCCTCATCAAAGACTTTCTTGTTGCTGTCGGGCAACGGAAAGATCCGACATTGGATGAGCGGAAGTCGGCGCTGGAGCGTTCTCTGAAGAGCTTGGGAGACAAGAAGGTCGTCATCGTAGTCGATGATCTGGATCGGCTGAGTCCAAAAGAAGCCGCCGAGATGATCGCCCTTGTGAAGAGCTTGGGTAACTTGCCCAATGTCGTCTATCTGCTGAGCTACGACTCCGCCGTGATGGCGTCGCATATCCGAAAAGTCCTCGACGTCGACGGGTACGGCTATCTCGAGAAGATTGTCCAATATCGTCGCTCGCTTCCATTGCTCGCGGCGAATGCTCTGGTGGAGCTTCTCCGGCCGGCGATCGAGGTATTGTTCACGGAGGTCATCCAAGAGGTAATTGATCGCTACGACGTTGCCGTCCTACTGGTAGCGAAGCGGTACATATTAACCCCACGAGACGCGGTTCGAGCCTCGAGCTGGGTCGCTCAAGCTCATGCGAGGCTTAGGGGCCAAACTGACCCTGTCGACCTTCTGATCCTTGAGATACTCAATGCGAAGGATCCGGAACTCCACAGCTGGATCCGACGTAACATCGATATCCTATGTAACAAAGAAACTCAGGAAACGTTCAAAGTCCTGCTTGAACGCGATCTGGTGATCATGAATGAGCGCCGAGTTCTGGCACTATCTCTTCTTTTTCCGGACGTGGCCACCGAATTCGCCTCTCCACACGGCAGGTCGTCTGCGCCGCGATCGGCGAAGCGGCTGCATATACGCGACTTCAGTCCAGCATATTTCGAGCTGTCTGAACCACTCACAAGCTTCGGCAAAGATGTGATCGCGCGGCTGTTCGATTCGGACGATTTCGTAGCGCAATTCAAAGAGCTTCTGGATGTCGCGGAGACGTCGCCCTATGCCTCGGCTTTGCGGATCGACCTCCTCGATTCCGTAAGGGAGAGGATGCAGCTGCAAGACATCACACGAGGTATCCTCACCGCATTGATCGAGTCGGCACCGGACTTGATTCGCTCTGAAGACCGATTGGGATCCGACGACTTCTCGCCAGATAACTGGCGACGGCTCTCCGGTGCTATTGACAGTGGCTTGCAAGATTTGAGTCCTGAGGGACGAGAAGACATGCTCGCTGTGGCCCTCGACGTTTCTGAGGACATCTCGCTTGTCGCAGACGCCGTCCGGCGCGCCCTGGAACACCGACCGAGCGAGAAACCGGACAAGTCTGGCCTTAGCGACCATTTCAAGAACCGCGTACTCACGAGAATCAGGGAGGACGCTCTTGCCGACAAGTTTCGGATTGCTGCGCACCTGCCACCGATACTCCGGCTGTGGTCGGAGCTGGACAGCCGGTCGATTGTGCGGTCGAAATTGGATGAGATGACGTCGTCACGAGCCAACTTCGTTGGAATCGTCCGGATGATCCTAACGGTCGTGCGCTCGAGCGCAGAGGGAATTTTCTACCAGCTCATTAAAGAGGCTGACGAATTCGTCGACATCAGGGCGCTCGAGAAATGGGCGCTCGATGCGGGCGCTAGTGCTAACCCGGCTGAACGATTATGGGCTGCTCGGTTCCAGGACGCGGTCGCGCGAGATCGCAAACGAGATTTCTGAGGCTGCAACATCTCGGCACAAGAGCCATCCGCGTGCAGTGCTTTCTGCGGCTTGCCGCACAGGTCCCGAGCGCGTCGCGACATCCTCGTCGACATACGCCGTTGATAATGTGTAATTACACATATATGGTTACTTAGCGCGCGTTGAAGCGCGCCATTTTCGAATCTTGGAGTTGGCAATGGCAGACAAAATTCTGGTAACCGGGGCGACAGGCGAGACGGGCAAGTACACGGTCGCTGAGTTGTTAAAACGAGGGAAAGCGGTACGCGCCCTGGTTCATAAAATCGACGACCGGTCAGATAAGTTGAAGCGCGCTGGTGCGGAGATCGTCGTTGGTGACATGCTTGAGCATGACGACTTGATCCGAGCAACCGAAGGGATGGATGCAGCGTATTTCTGCTATCCAGTCCGGCCTGGCTTGATCCAGGCTACAGCGTACTTGGCTGACGCCGCCCGCCGCGCCAAGCTGGAACTGGTGGTTAACATGTCGCAGATCTCTGCGCGCGAAGATTCAGACAGTCACGCGGCCCGGGATCATTGGATCTCGGAACGAATTCTTGACTGGTCGGGCGTTCCTTCGACACACCTCAGGCCAACATTCTTTTCGCAGTGGTTCCTCTATCCCCATGCGCAGGCGTCGATCATCAATGAAGGCGTGATTGATTTGCCATACGGAGAGGGCCGGCACGCACCCATCGCCGCCGAAGACCAAGCTCGCTTTATCGCTCACGTTTTAGAAGAGCCAGCCAGACATGCCGGCCAGATCTATTCACTCTACGGACCGACAGAGCTTTCGCAAGCCGAGATCGCCAAGGAAATCGGAGACGCGATCGGGATCACAGTGAACTACCGCCCGACGACTATCGCCGAATACAAATCCAGACTGGAGAGTCAGGGCCTGCCGCCGTTCCTCATCCAGCACTTCTGTGCAATTGCGATCGACTACCAGAACGGGATTTTCGCGGGAGCCGACAAAATCATCGCATCGGAAACCGGAAGAGCGCCTCTGAGCGTCAAAGCTTTCGTCGATCTTCACCGCGCCGAGTTCAAGGTGGCCGCAAGATGACGGCATCTTCGCTTAACAGGCAGCAAAGTGCAGGAGCGTAGACCAGTGGTGAAGAGATTCGAAAACAAGGTTGTCGTGATCACAGGCGGTAGCACTGGCATCGGCTTAGCCACCGCAAGGTTGTTCGCTCGGGAAGGTGCCAAAGTCCTGATCATGGCCAGAAACGAAGCAGCTATGCGGTCTGCCCGCGAGAGCATCGATGGCGATGTGGAAGCCGTTTCAGGCGACATCTCGAAGCTCCGAGATCTCGAGGCGCTAGCAGCATACCTAAAGCGCAAGTATGGACGGATCGACGTCCTATTTGCGAATGCGGGCGGCGGAGTGCTTGGCCCGATGGACGCTGTCACCGAAGCCGATTTTGACAAAACCGTCGCAACTAACTTTAAAGGCACGTACTTTACGGTTCAGGCGCTACTCCCGCTGATGGGGGTCGGTACTTCGGTGGTGATCAACACATCAGTCGCCGGTTCGAAAGGTCTGCCGAACTTCAGCGTCTACTCTGCGACCAAAGCTGCTATCCGGTCTCTGGCCCGTACTTGGACAACCGATCTGAAGGGAAGGGGTATACGCGTGAATGCGATCGCCCCCGGTCATATCGACACAGACATAATGGTCCGAAACGGCATTCCGGCAGACCAAGTCGCTGGTATCAATAACGAAGTCACGAAGCAGATTCCGCTCGGCAGAATGGGGTCCGCAGAGGAAGTCGCCAACGCCGTCGCGTTTCTCGCTTCCGATGAGGCGTCCTACATAACCGGTATAGAGTTGACCGTCGATGGCGGGTGGACTCAAGTATAAACGGCGCGCCGCCGGCACGATCGTCGTGCCGGCGCGATCAAGATGCGAGCTTTCCGTCGGTCTGCCGTAGCGCGTCAAGTTCCAATGAACCCTTACATCCCGACATGTTCAGAACCATGTCTCTTACGGCAGGCCCGGTCTCGGGATGAAATCTTGAAAGCTGCGCCGCGCCGACCAACATCGAATAGATTGCACTTGCGTGATTCAAAGCCGAGCCTTCGTCGCCTCGCGGCAAGCAGGAAGCGATCGCGGCGATCCTGTCAGCTGTGTGCTTTGTGAAAGCCTCCTGAATGGACACGGATTGACGCGAGATTTCGGGAGCGAACGCAGCAGCTGCGCTTCTTGTTATGTCATCGACTGGGGCGAGCGCCCAATCACAGATGGCGTCAATGGTCTGCTCGGGAGCAAAGGCTCGTCGTTGGCAATCTGCGATAACATCCAACAAGTTGTCTTCCAGCGCTATCTCAGTCAGTTCGTCCTTCGACGAAAAGTGACGATAGAAGCCACCGGTAGTTAGTCCCACTGAGGTCATAATGTCTGCAAGAGTGGCCCCTGACAGTCCTTTCTCTCGAAAACAACGCGACGCCGCGTCCACGACGGTTCGCGTAGTTTTCTGCATCTCGCTTTTGCGTGTGCGGCGACCAATTGAGTTCTGTTCAATGGACAAATTACTTCTCCTAAGCGCTAGCAAAAAACACAAGCACCAGATATGTGGTATTGCACACATGTCTTATCACCGGTTAACGCGTGCCCGTCAACCAAACGCTGCAACAGGGACAGAACACATGGGTAGAGCCAGTCCCGCCGACCACCCGAAGGTGAACTATGGCAAGGTGGGCGTCCTGCTCGTCAATCTCGGCACGCCTGATGGCACCGACTACACCTCGATGCGCCGCTATCTCAAGGAATTCCTCACCGACAAGCGCGTCATCGAATGGTCGCCCTGGAAGTGGTATCCGATCCTCTTCGGCATCGTCCTCAACACCCGCCCGGGCAAGGTCGGCAAGGCTTACGAGCTGATCTGGAACAAGGAAAAGGACGAGAGCTATCTGCGTACCTACACCCGCAGCCAGTCCGAGTTGATGGCCGAGCGGTTGAAGGATTTGGAGAACGTCAAGGTCGACTGGGCCATGCGCTACGGCCCCCCCTCGATCGCCTCGCGCATCCAGGCGCTGAAGGACGACGGCTGCGACAGGATCGTGCTCTTCCCGCTCTATCCGCAATATGCCGCCGCCACCACCGCGACCGTCAACGACAAGGCCTTCCAGCACCTGTTGAAGATGCGCTGGCAGCCGGCGCTGCGCACCGTGCCCGATTATCACGACGACGACACCTATATCGAGGCGCTCGCCAATTCGATCACGAAGCATCTGTCGACGCTCGACTGGCAACCGGAAAAGATCATCGCCTCCTTCCACGGCATCCCCATGTCCTACTTCAAGAAGGGCGACCCCTATTACTGCCAGTGCCAGAAGACCGGCCGCCTGCTGCGCGAAAAGCTCGGTTTGTCCAAGGACCAGTTCATGGTCACCTTCCAGTCCCGCTTCGGCCCGGAAGAATGGCTGCAGCCCTATACCGACAAGACGGTGGAGCAGCTCGCCAAGGACGGAGTGAAAAAGATCGCCGTGCTGAACCCCGGCTTCGTCTCCGACTGTCTGGAGACGCTGGAAGAGATCGCCGAGCAGGCAGCGCATTCGTTCCACGAGAATGGCGGCGAGAAGTTCGCGCATATTCCGTGTCTGAACGACAGCGACGATGGGATGGCGGTGCTGGAGAAGGTGGTGCGGCGGGAATTGTTGGGGTGGACGCGCTAAACGACTTGCATATAAGGGCATATGCCCGTATATTGCTCAATAGCTGATGTGAGTGTTTTGCGATGAGTTCGAGCCTAGATTCCGAACTGCTTTCAAGCGGTAGCCAGTGTGTCTCTACGGCTATCCGCAAAGCCGCGCGAAGATCAACGCAGTTCTATGACGTTGCGCTGTCGCGGGCTGGATTGCGATCAACACAGTTTAGCATCCTCGCGGAATTGAAGAGGAGAGGGGTGCCGTGTTCTCAATCGGATCTTGCCGCTGCGCTCGTAGTCGAAAGGTCGGCCCTGGGACATAACTTACGGCCTCTCGAGAGAGAGGGGTTGATTGCCATTGTCGCGGGCGAGGCCGATGGAAGAAAGCGTTTCGTTGCTCTGACGGCTGCTGGCTTAGAAAAGCATGCGGTCGCCGAGGTCCACTGGCGTGAAGCTCAAGGAAACTTCCTTGCTGTGATTGGTCAAGAAGAAGGTTCGAGCATTCGAGACCGCATGCTGGCGATCGCCGAAAATCCGCTGCTTAGCGTCAATGTCACGAATGCAACCGTTTCGCCGAGGTGACCCCAACACCTTGCGACAGCCACCGCTGCTGGAGGTCCTCTCCCCCTATCCTCCCGGCAGCGGTGGCCCCTCCTGCCAATTTCACCCAACGGTCCATCAATGACTCCGCAAGACGGCGAAACGCTATTTCTCGATCAGCTCGCCCCTAGCGCGCGCCTTTCTGGCTCGGTCCTACGTGGTAGTGTTGTAGGCAGCCACACGATAATTCGATTGATCAATGCCGTTCATTCTTTTCACCGATACAGGACAACGATTTACGTCGAGGAGGCCGGCCGGCGGATATTCTCGGAAACGGAAGCGGTCCTCGACACAGGTACCCCGATGAGAGACATCGTCGTGCTTGAACGTGATGATGACGGTCTGATTGTCCAGATAAGCATTCGGAGTGAACCGCTAGACGCGGTTCTGTCGCTCGCGGCCCGCCTTGCCCCGCTCTTGGCTCCAGATTTGCCCCGCGACTTTTTCCTATGATTGCCGGAGGACTTACTTGGATGGCCACACGGGGAACAGCGCGGTAGCTCCGTAGGCATTCATGCAGCGATCAAAGACCTTGACATCGGCACAACCTCTAGCGATCAGCTGAGCACCCTCAACGGCCGAAAAAATAGCTACAGCGCGATCCGTAATCTCCGAGGCCCCCGCTTGGGGTGTCAACGCTTCCAAAAATGACTTGAGCCATTGAACATTTATCTCAGTGAAGCGATCGACTTCGCCTCGAACCATTTCGGGCAACTCATCCCTCTCGGCGATCATGATGCCGCAAAGGCACATGCGGTTGTCCCGTTCGAGAGCTGCTCTGAAGGCATCCGTATAGGTTTTCATCGTTTGAGCGGCGGCATCCGCGTCAAGTGGCAAGCTATCGAGAAACGCTTGTGCCTCGTCGGAATACTGTCGCGCAAGTGCCGCTCCAAGGTCGCCTTTTGTCGGGAAATGGTAGTGAACACTCGCGTTTTTGATGCCCACGGTTTTCGCAAGTTCACGGAAGCTCAGCGCGCTGTAGCCGTGGGCCTGAACCACGAGCTTTGCTTCGTCCATAATGCTTTGACGCGTATCAGTCGTCATCTCGATCACCTCTGCCTCAACTAGATATATTCCACAGCCATAACAGTCAAGAAAATTTCAACCTAGCGCTAGGTAGGTGTTGACATAGGGGCATATCAACGTTTATCGAATTACCTAGCGCTAGGTCAGTAAGACCCGCGTCTAAGGAGCACAAACATGAAAATCTATGACCGCTCAGGTTTCCCGAACCCGGCACGCATCCGTATCGTCCTGGCCGAGAAAGGCCTCGATAACGCAGTGGAATTTGTTCCCGTCGATCTGATCGGGGCAGAACATAAGCAAGAAGCGTTTCTGTCGCTCAATCCCTCGGGCGTTATTCCGCTGCTCGAGCTGGACGACGGCACGCTGATCTCCGAGGCAACGGCGATCACCGAGTACCTCGACAATCTCGATGGCAATCCAACGCTGACAGGAAATTCTCCCAAGGAGAAGGCACTGGTTCACATGATGCAGCGCCGCGCGGAAGCCTACGTACTTGATCCTATCGGCATCTATTTCCACTTCGGAACCCCAGGCCTCGGCCCGTCGTTGCAGGCTTTCAAGAGCCCGGAATGGGCCGGTCGTAAGGAATGGGCGGATCGCAACCGTGCCACAGTCGAAGAAGGCTTCCGCTACTTCAACAAAATCCTGGGTTCTTCGGACTACGTCGCCGGTGAGTTTTTCTCCATGGCAGACATCACGCTCTTCGCCGGGCTAGCTTTCGGTGATGCCGCTGGCGTCCATGTTCCGGAAGAGCTTGGCAACCTGATCGCCTGGCGCGGTCGCGTCAACTCACTGCCGAGCGTCCAGAACAGATCCGGTCAGGCCTTCCTTCCTGAAGATGCAAAGCGCCTTGGTTTCTAAAACGCGAGGTTGGCGCTCCGCGCGCCAACCGACGCACCAACCCTCAATCGAGATTAGCGATATGACAAACGAAAACAATCTGGCGGCATCGCGTCGCAACCTCCTGATTGGCGCTGCGTCGGCTGTTGCTGGCGTCGGTCTGGTGGCCGCGACCGGCACCGCGAGCGCGGCGGCCAAGGGTACGGCCGATATCAAGGTCGTTAGCAAAACAGCAAACACCATCACCACGAAGGACGGAACCCAGATCTATTATAAGGATTGGGGCAAGGGGCCGACGGTCGTGTTCACCCACGGATACCCGCTGTCTTCCGACGCGTGGGAAAATCAGATGTTCTTTCTCGCGCAGAACGGCTTTCGCGTTATCGCGCACGATCGCCGCGGTTTCGGTCGTTCGAGCCAGCCGAGCAATGGCTACGACTACGACACTTTCGCCGACGATCTCGCGACAGTTGTCGAAGCGCTTGATGTCAAGGACGCCGTCTTCGTCGGACACTCGATGGGCGGCGGTGAGGTAGCACGGTATATCGCACGCCACGGCGAGAAGCGCGTCCGCAAGGTCGCCTTCGTAGCAGCGGTTACTCCATTCCTTCTGAAGACGGACTCGAATCCGGGCGGCGTTCCCAAAGAGTTCTTCGACACGTTCCGCGCTGCGGTCACAACAGACCGTTCGCAGTGGAACAAAGACGTTTCGATGCCCTACTATAACTATAACAGAACGGGCGCGAAGGTATCCGAGGGTGTTCGCGAGGAATATTGGCGTCAGGGCCAGGCGACTGGTTTCATGGCGGCGTATCATGCCCTCGGAGCATTCTCGGAAACCGACTTCAGAGACGATCTCAAGAAGATCACGGTGCCGGCACTTGTGATCCACGGAAGCGACGACCAGATCGTTCCGATCGAACTGTCCGGCAAGCTCGCCGTCACTTACCTCAAGAACGGCAAGCTGAAAATCTACGAAGGCGGCTCTCACGGTTTGATCGTGACTGACAAGGAAAAACTTAACGCCGATCTGCTCGAGTTTGCCAAGGCGTAAATCCTCAGAAACGTCACCCAAGGAAGGGTCCACCAATGTCGGTGGGCCCTTTTACTGTTTGCAGTATCGGCACAGACGACGAGAATTTGAATCTCATTTAGGGGCATATAAGACTAAATATAATCTAGATAATAGATGGAGATTAAAAAGGCTGGCACTTCAGAAAACCCGTCCGTAAAGACAGACTGTTCTGGCTTTAGAAGGGGAAAATCATGAAGCTGTTAGAGCCGCTAAGCCTGGCGTCGTTCAGGCTAAAGAACCGGATTGTGATGGCCCCGCTGGCGCGTGCCCGAGGGGATGAGGCTAGAGCGCCAAAACAAATCGTTGCGACGCACTACGCGCAACGAGCATCCGCAGGCCTCATCATTACGGAGGCAAACCACGTCTCCACGCAAAGTGCAACCCGCGCGACAGCAACCGCGCATCACAACGAACGCCAGAGTAGTGCATGGCGAAATGTAGTCGAAGAGGTTCACAGCGCGGGCGGTTTGATCTTCCAGCAAATCTATCATGTCGGACGAAAGTCCCTTCTGTCTAATACGCCAGGTAGGCAAGCTCCGGTCGCACCGTCTGCGCTAGCCGCGTATGGCGGCATAATGACGGAGAACGGCCTCGAGGAATTTCCGGTGCCGCGGCCGCTGGAGTTTGAAGAAATACCTGGCATCGTAGAGGATTATCGGCGATCGGTGATCCTTGCGAGGGAAGCGGGCTTCGATGGCGTTGAGATTCTCGCGGGGAACGGGTTTCTCATCGACCAGTTCCTAAGGGACTCTGCCAATCAGAGAACTGACCTGTATGGCGGTCCTATCGAAAATCGCGCTCGCTTGCTTCTTGAGATCGTTGATGCCGCGATCGCCGAGCTCGGTGCTCATCGAATTGGCGTACGCCTGTCCCCACATTTCAGAGCTGACCGGATCAGCGATTCCAATCCCCGCGCGACGTTCAGCTACGTAGCTTCTGAACTGAACAAGCGCGAAGTCGCATATATCCATCTCTTGGAAGGCACATCTTATGACGAGAGCGGTGATGTGCCGCTCTACAAGCGCCTGGTGTCCAAGGCGTCCAACGGATCCGGCCCGCGCCCAGGTGAAGACTTTCTCGCTCCTGTGATCCGAAGCCTATTCCACGGTGTCCTGATATTGAACAGCGGCTATGACCGGGAAAGTGCGGAAGAGGTGGTTGCCAGCGGACTCGCAGATGCAGTGTCCTTCGGCAAGTTATTTATCGCCAACCCCGACTTACCGCGTCGTTTTCAACTCGGTGCGCCCCTTAACGAGGCTGACACATCGACGTATTACACGAATGGTCCTGAAGGCTACATCGACTACCCTTTTCTTGATCAAGATGCCACTCCGGAAGCACTGCCGAACGTACTGCAGTCAGGAGGGCAGCTATGACAAGTCACGACAAATCCGTTCGATCGATATTGGATGACGATCTTCTCGCCAAGCTGCGATCGAATTTTTCCCAAACCGCAGCGCTCCACGATCGCGACGCTTCTTTTCCTTACGATAACTTCCGCTTACTGGCTGAGCACAAGTTGATTGCTCTCACAGTCCCGCGAGAGCTGGGCGGACTAGGTGGCGGAATTCGAGATGCGGTGAAGCTTGTTTCGGCCGTCGGTGCCGGTGAGGCATCGACGGGATTGCTCGTCGCGATGAATTGCCTAATGCACCACGTGATGGGCAAAACGCGACCGCCAGTTTACGACGAAATAGCCGCTTCGGCCGTCGAAGGGGACGGGATTTTGAACGCCTTGCAGGCTGAACCCGATCTCGGTTCCACTGTCCGAGGTGGTCTTCCGGGGACGTATGTCACGCGACAGAATTCCGGCGGGTGGAAGCTGAACGGTAGAAAAGCATATGCGACTGGTAGTCCGATAGTTAAGTGGTGGCTCACGCTCGCCAGAACCGACGAAGAGCAGCCCAAGGTCGGCACGGTTGTCGTACCAGCGCGGGCTGAGGGACTTACTGTGGTACCGACATGGAACCACGCTGGTTTGCGCGCAACCGCCAGCCACGAAATCAGGTTCGACGATGTCTGGCTTGCCGAAAACGCGGCTACCGGATTCTTTACACCTGGCTCGCCTGAGGCAATTGCACGTCGTGCGACAATCGATCTTTGGTCGTGTTTGTTGACCGCTGCGCTTTACGACGGAATCGCGTCTGCCGGCCGGGATTGGGTGCGCCGATTTCTCTTGGAAAGAACGCCATCGAATCTTGGCGCAGCACTGGCAACAGTACCGCGACTGCAGGGAGTTCTCGGCGAGATCGAAACGCTTCTGATGATAAATCGGTCGCTTATCGACGGCTGTGCAGCAGCTGCGGAGGTTGCTCCTACGCCTGACGCTATCAGTGCACAAATGGTCAAGCATGTCGTCACCACCAATGCCGTGAAGGCATTGGAACTGGCGCTCAGTATCTCAGGAAATCACGGGCTCGACAAAGACAACCCGCTTGAACGGCACTATCGAGACGCACTCTGCGGACGTGTCCATGCACCTCAATCTGACACCATTCTTGTGAATGCCGGTCGTGTGTCTCTTTCCGCAGCCGTATGATTGGAGAAGTTCTGTGAGCACGATACTGAACATCAACCGAAGGACTTTCTTGGCTGGCGTGGCTGCGGTGACACTTGTGCCGGGTTACACCAGAGCTGATGAAAGCCCAGTCAAAGGTGGGACGCTAGTTGCGGTTTCACACCCTGGCGAGCCGAACGTCTTGACAGCAGCGATTGTGCAAACTGGCCAGGTCCAGAGCGTTTCCTCCAAAATTTTTGACGGATTGATCCGATACGGTGAGAATTTCGCGATAGAACCCGAGTTGGCGCAGAGCTGGGAAACTAGCGAAGACGGTAAGGCACTGACCTTGCATCTTCGACCAGGAGTACGTTGGCACGACGGTGAAACCTTCACCTCCGCTGACGTCAAGTACACGTTTGACGAGGTCTGGATGAAAATCCATCCACGCGCTCGTGCTACGTTTGCCTCGGTCGAAACGGTGGAGGTTCCCGATCCGCTTACCGTGGTTTTTAGACTTCGGAACCCATCCGGCGTTATCCTTGGCGCGCTCAATTCGGTTGAGCTGACGGTGCTGCCAAAACATCTTTACGAGGGCACTGACGTACTGAAAAATCCCTACAACAGTGCGCCAGTAGGAACCGGCCCATTCCGCTTTAAAGAGTGGGCCAGAGGAGACAAGATTGTCCTGGAGCGCAACCCTGATTACTGGGACACCGGAAAACCGCATCTCGACCGTATCGTCTATCGCGTGATTCCTGATGCCACTTCGCGGTTTGCGGCGTTCCAAGCCGGTGATGTAGAATTCGGCACTCTCTCTCCAATCTCAATCAACGACTTAGCGGCTGCCACGGACAACAGCAAACTCCACGTGGAGTTTGGTGGCTACGAGTGGCTCGCATCCGCGGTCGTCGCAGAATTCAATGTCCGGCGGCCGCCGTTTAACGACGTCAGGGTCAGAAGGGCAGTCGCCCACGCCGTCGATTTAAACGCAATGTCCAAGGTTACGACCCGGGGCACCGGTAGACCGGGTACATCTCCCGTACTTTCGACACAAACCAACTTCTACGAAGATCACGGGCTACCTAGCTACCCGTTCGATCGGGCCAAAGCGGAGCAGTTGCTTGACGAGGCCGGATTACCAGCGGGTAGCGACGGCGTACGTTTCTCCATAACTCTCGACTGGCTCCCTTTCGGCGAAAATTTCCTTCGGTATGGGGAGTTCATCCGCCAGTCGTTGAAGCGGGTGGGGATCGATGTGACCCTACGAAATCAGGACCTCGCACAGTTCTTTCGGCGGGTCTATTCTTTGAACGATTTCGATTTCCTTGTGTCTCACCGCGCCGGATTCGGCGATCCGCAGATCGGCATTGACCGCGTATTCTGGTCAAAGGCGATCCTCAAGGACGTGCCTTGGTCAAACGCCTCCGGCTACAGCAACACTAAGATGGATGGGCTAATCGAGGCGGCTCATGCTGCCCCAACGGAAAGCGAGCGAGTGGCGATCTACAAGAGAGTGCAGATCCAAGCACAGACCGATCTGCCACATTTCACGCTCCTGGAAAACAAACAATACACAGTCGCTTCAGCGCGTCTACGGGGAGTGTCGAGGGGCTCGAACAGTGCATATGACTCCCTCAAGAACGCGTGGTTGTCATCGTGACAGACGGGGCTCACGAACCGAGCGTTTCTGCGCGAAGACAGAGCGTGTCGCCGCGATTGCGCTATCTCGCAATACGAATCATCCAGGTGGTTCCGACGTTGCTGCTCGTCGTCCTATTCTCATTCGTGCTCTTGCACCTTGCACCTGGCGACCCAGCCCAAGTCCTGGCAGGCGAAGCGGGAGGTGCCACGCCCGAGTACCTGTCTCAACTAAGGATGAGTTATGGCTTGGACAAACCTGTCTACGTTCAATTCGTCTTGTACGTTCAGAATGTGTGTCGAGGTAACCTTGGGTTTTCATTCCGCGCTAACATGCCTGTGCTGGAATTGATCTCAGCAAGACTCACGCCCACATTGTTGCTTGCGGGCGCATCGCTCATCATCGCCATGTCGGTAGGACTGGTGGCAGGGGCAATCGCCGCCCTGTACCGCGGCAAGGCGATTGACATTCTTATCAGCAACACGGCGCTTGCAGTCTACGCTACGCCGAGCTTCCTTTTGGGCATTGGTCTGATCGTTCTGCTTTCATTACACCTCGAACTGCTTCCGACCGGTGGCTACGTCGATGTCTCCAGTGACGCCGGCTGGATCGCTTACCTCTCGAGTTTGACAAAGCACTTGGTCATGCCCGCGGTCGCGCTTGGAGCGTTTTATGCCGCGATTTATGCACGCTTTGTTCGAGCTGCCATGCTTGAGGTTTACACGCATCAGCATGTGAGCGGCGCGCGCGCCAGGGGGCTATCGCATTTTCAGATCGCCATTCGTCATGTTTTGCGAAACTCCCTATTGCCTTTCGTGACATTGGTGGGCCTTCAAGCGGGTTCCATACTGAGCGGAGCTATTCTGGTCGAAACGGTCTTTGCTTGGCCAGGGCTTGGACGCCTTGCTTACGAAGCCATGCAGCAGCGCGACTACAACCTTCTGTCGGGATTGGTCCTGTGCAGTGGGTTAGTTGTAATGGCCGTCAACGTGGCAGTCGATGCCGTTTACGCTGTCCTCGATCCGAGGATTGAACTACGATGACACCAAAGAGTGACCAACTATCAAATAGGCATGTCGTAGGGTGGTTGCGCCCCGCAATTCGGCGCTGGCCAGCATCGCTGCGGATTGGCCTCCTTTTATTGCTCGTCCAGGTACTCGTCGCCGTATTTGCCGACTACCTTTATCCCGGGGATCCCTTCGATCTTGTCGGAATGCCTTTCACGCCGCCAGGCGATGATCCACTCTTCCCACTCGGAACGGATATTCTTGGAAGAGATATCGCCGCCATGCTCGCTCATGGTGCCCGGACTTCGCTCGCAATCGGTTTAATCGCCACGCTGGTAGCGAGCGCTATCGGAACCTGCCTTGGTCTTATAGCCGGGTATGTTGGCGGCTGGTTTGACCACCTTATCATGCGGTTCACCGAGCTGTTCCAGGTGGTGCCACATTTTCTACTCGCGATGATCCTCCTCTCGATCATGGGGCCGCAGCTTCCGAACATCGTGATGGCGGTCGGGCTCACCAGTTGGTCAATGGTCGCTAGAATGGTCAGGGCCGAAACGCTCAAAATCCGCGAAATGGACTTCGTGAAGATAGCGGTCGTTATGGGTGGTGGTCACGCGCGGGCTGTCCTCATCCATGTTCTTCCAAACACGCTCGGACCTATCGTCACCGCCGCATCCATCCTGTCTTCGCTCGCGGTGCTCACCGAGGCCGGGCTTGCCTTTCTCGGGCTCAACGACAGCAACTTCGTGAGCTGGGGCGGCATGATGGGAACGTCGAGAGATGCCCTTCTTACCGCACCGTACATGACGATCATTCCGGGGCTCGCCATCGTGACCACGGTCGGCGCTCTTAGTCTGGTCGGCGACGGTGTCTCAAAGCTAACAGCGCGGGGTGGTGGCGTATGACGAACCAGACAGTGCTCGGTGCGAGGGACTTAGGAGTGTCAATAATGGGGCCGCTGGGGCCTTCAGAGGCTGTTCGTGGTATCGACATCGAACTCTACCGTGGCGAAACGTTGGGTATCGTCGGCGAGTCTGGCTGCGGAAAGTCGCTCACTGCCTTGGCATTATCGGGCCTACTGCCTGATGGCGTACGGATTTCACGCGGGCAGATCAGTATCCTTGGTGAGGTCGCCACGGAATACGATGAAGCTCTTTGGCGGCGAGTACGAGGCCGAAGTGTTGCCCTGATCTTTCAAGACCCAATGGCGATGCTAAATCCTGTGCTGACCATCGGAGCACAGATCTGCGAGGCGATTCAAGCCCACAAGACAATCAGATGGTCGGACGCCAGGCGGGAGGCCGTTAGCCTCCTCGGAAGGGTGAGACTACCGGATCCGCAGCGCATAGTGGATTGCTACCCACACCAGCTTTCTGGCGGAATGGCACAGCGCGTAGCGATCGCTATAGCGATAGCCAACAGGCCCGACATCCTGATTGCGGACGAACCAACGACGGCGCTCGACGCAACAGTACAGATTGAAATTCTTGCGTTGCTCAAAGATATCCAGCGTGAGACCGGAATGGCAATTCTCATCGTGAGCCACGACCTTGAGCTTATAGCCCGATGGGCGGATCGAGTGCTCGTCATGTACGCCGGCAAGGCGGTCGAGGTTCGGTCCGCTCGCGATATCCTCACAAAGGCCAGTCACCCATACACCCTTGCTTTGATCGCGTCGCGGCCGAGACGGCGACTTAACTACGGGAGGCGGCAACGGCTTGAGGAAATTCCCGGCCGGGTCCCCTTGCCGAGTGAACGGTTGAGTGGTTGTGGGTTTGCCGAGCGCTGCGCAGTGGCAGACGACCAATGCAAGAGCAATGCGCCGGATGGCCATCAAATCGAAGACGGAACAGTCTGGTGCCACCATGCGATTGGATGCGAGGCGATTGCACAATGACACGTACGATACTTCGGGCGGCAGGCCTCACTGTTTCATACGGCGTCGGCCAACGTAAACGGAGAGCCTTGGATGCTGTCGATCTCGACATAGAACGAGGCGAAGTCCTCGCAGTTGTAGGGGGATCTGGGTCGGGAAAATCTACGCTGGCGCGCTCGCTGATAGGCATGACAGTTGCCGGTGGGTCTATTGAGCTTGATGGTGAAACTGTAACCGTTTCTGCCGCATCGCGAACGCTGCAGCAGCGACAAAAAATTGGGATGGTTTTCCAGAGTTCGAGCGTCGCTTTCAATCCGAGGCATGCCGTCGAAGCCATACTGAACGAGCCGTTGCGACTTCTGGGTTCAAGGGGCGCGTTTACTTCGGCTACAGAGCTATTAGGTATGGTTGGTCTGCCTCCCGCGCTGCTCCGCAGATATCCCTGGGAGTTGTCGGGTGGTCAACGGCAACGGGTCGGCATAGCAAGAGCTCTGGCTGTCAGTCCCGATCTTTTGATTTGCGATGAAGCTGTCTCTGCACTCGATGTCTCGGTCCAGGCGCAAATTCTCAATTTGCTCACGGATCTCCAACACCAGGTCGGTCTTTCCATCCTCTTCATATCGCACGATCTATCGGTGGTATCCTACATCGCTGACCGCATCGCGGTGATGCGAGATGGAAAGATCGTTGAAAGCGGCCCGGCCGATCATGTGCTGGACCGCGCAACGCACGAATACACTCGACGACTTTTGGATGCATCTCTCTAACGAAACGGATTACACATGTCCAAGCATCACAGTGATTGGAAGCACCACGGAGTTCAGGTGATCAAGGGAGATCAGCTCGATCCTGGCACGGCGCAGACGCCGGGCATGTTTCGACAAGCTGCCATCAATCACGCGCGTGTCGGAGCGCAGAAAATCTGGGCAGGAACAGTTTCTATCGCTCCCGATGCTAAAACCGGCGTGCATCATCATGGAGAGTTGGAGAGCGTAATCTTCATCGTTCGAGGCAAAGCCCGCATGCGGTGGGGCGAGAAATTGGAGTATGTGGCCGAAGCTGGGCCGGGAGACTTCATCTTTGTGCCACCCTTTGTACCGCACCAAGAAATTAACGCTGATCCTGACAACGTACTCGAGTGCGTCCTTGTTCGCTCTGACAACGAAGCTGTTGTCGTGAATATCCCTGACGTTGAGCCAGTCGAACATCCTGAAACTGTACATTGGATCGACCCGATCCACCGGCAGGGCTCGTTCGAATCTGCGACATCCGAAGATAGGAAGGTTGAAAATGACTATTAAGAAGAGCGCCCTGATCGTAGGTGTAGGCGACTATGATGGTCTCGGTGCCGCTATCGCTCGCAGGTTCACATCGGAAGGCATTGCGGTCTGTGTCGCAGGCCGCAACGCATCGAAACTGGAAACTACGGCTGCACGTCTATCGGAGACTGGCGCAACGGTGGCCTCGGTTGTGGGCGATATTTCGGTGGCAGCGGACGCGGCGCGATTTGTCGAGACAGCCGCCTCTCTGGGGCAATTGACCTTCGCCGCTCAAAACGCAGGTTCGAACCGCCCGAGTCCGTTCCTATCGCTCGATGAGGCTGAATTCGAAGCACACTGGCGCGAACACACTCTCGGCGGATTCCAATTGGCCAAGCACGTTCTGCCCGAGTTCCTCGAACATGGGAGTGGCACCTTGGCATTCACGGGTGCCAGCGGCTCGTTGCGAGGGAAGGCCAAATTCGCTCCGTTCGCGGTAGCGAAGGCCGGTCTCCGTGCGCTTGCCCAAAGTCTAGCAAGAGAGTTCGGCCCTTCCGGCATACATGTTGCCCATATCGTCATTGATGGCGGCATCGATGGCCAAAGGCTTTTATCACGAGCGCCTCATCTCCGAGCCGAGCGGGGAGCCGACGGATTGCTCAATGTGGATGCCATCGCCGAAGCTTTCTGGTTTACGCACAGTCAGCACCGCAGTGCCTGGACGTTGGAGCTTGATCTCAGGCCATGGGCCGAAAACTTCTAGTCATGTATCGAAGACTGCACGGAGTAGAAGCAAAAATGTCCTCATCCCCGCGTTCCCATATACTGCAGGCAGCCGAGATGCTTTTCTACGGAAATGGCATAAGGGCGGTCGGAATTGATCGTTTGGTTGAAGCCGCGAATGTGGCCAAGGCCACGCTCTACAGGCATTTCTCCTCAAAAGATTTGCTAATAATTGCCTATCTAGACCAACGTCACAGTCGTGTCGTATCAGACTTTACCGCGGCGATGGCCGAAAGCGACGACCCGTTCGATCAAGTTACATCGATCTTTCGTGATTTGCATTCCAAGGCGAGCGTTCCTGGATTCAGGGGATGCGCGTTCGCGCTCGCCGTTGCCGAATGTGGCGACATTGATGGCGTTGCCGAAACAGCGAGCAAACACAAAGCATTCGTGAGGGGCATTTTTGGGAGGATCGCGTCTGCTGTGCGCGGAGACGCAACATCGTTGGCCCTACGGATGGCGATTCTGTACGAAGGTGCTATTGCCACCATGGCGATCGAAAGAAACCCTGAAATAGCTATCACAGCTCGCGACTGTTGTCTGGATCTCATTGAGCGCCAGAGACAGACGGCATTCCACTGATAACCTCGGGATCGCCTGAAGACCCTACGCGGCTTGGGCGATAACCAGCCCAAGCCGCTACCAGCACTTAGCGATAGGACAGATTAACCGCGATCTTGCCGTGAACACCCGACGCCTGCCGGAGTTTCGAAAGCCCAGCGTTGATGGCTTCGACAGACGATACGATTTCTTCGCTGACCACTGGCCGGACTAGGTCTTTAACGTGCCACCTCATCGAAGCCGCCATAGCACCACGGAGGAAGTCCTTGGTGGCCTCTTCGATCACGCGAGATCCCATAAAGTAGTCCAGCACGTTCGCATTGATGTGCTTCGCACTTTTTTCTGCGAGAATTGCGTCAACCGGGCTTTCGGTTATCTGGGTCCGGCTGGTGCGTCCAGGTCCAACTCCCAGGACAACCCATTTGCCCCCATGGCGAACTGCCTTAGCAGATCCGACATAGCTCTGTTCTGAATAGGTCGGGTCGAACACCACATCTGCACCCCTACCGTCTGTCAGATCGAGAACCCGCTGCGTAGTATCTTCCAGCTTGTAGTCGAGGACTGTGTGAGCGCCACTCCTAAGAATAAGCTCCTTCGATCCGTTCGAACTGCCACTCGAAATCACCTTCTCTGCACCCAACGCGTTCGCCGCCATTTGAATTGCCAGATGACCAACGCCTCCTGCACCGCCCGGGATGTAGACCGTGTCGCCCGGTCGCACGTGTTCGAACAGGCCCAAATATGCGGCAAGGAAGCAGACGGGAAGCGCGCCGGCGTCGGCGAAGGATACCGCTTCTGGCTTCTTCGCGGAAAGGTATTCGCGGGCAACCGCGTAGCCTCCGGAGCCCCCGGTGGCCCAGCCTCCGTTGCCGTTACAGTCTGACATTGCAACGACTGAATCGCCGACAGCATAGTCTTTGACATCTTTTCCAACGGCCACAACCGTTCCCGAGACATCAAAACCCAATGCTACCGGAGGAGTGTTTCCAAAAAAGTTGAGGTCGGCGAGTTTGAATTCGAGCGGATTAAGCGACGAACCTATCACTTTGATAAGCAATTCGTCAGGTCGAGGCGCGGGGATTTCGCGTGGGAACGCGACTAGAGGAAAGCTGTTCTTGTCGCCGGTGTAGCCGATCGCTTCATAGGTAGTGGGATGCGCCATTGCCATGGCAAAACTCCTTCTGGACAAAATACGGGCATATGCCCATAAATGTTGTGCTCGCTGCTGTCCATGCTTTCTCGTGGGGATCACGGTCTTGTGCAGTAACAGCGGTGCAGCGCTCGGGTCTAAATTGGTTCTCAAAGGAGGGCAGCATGTTGGAACGCACTCAGCACGAGAATGGCCTTACGCTTCTTCAGGGAGTGAACGTGTGGGAGATGGTGGACGCCATCGCGCCGGCGTTAGCGTTAGAAAATAGTATGGAACTGCGAATGGGCCTATGGAATCGATTGGTCGCGCTTGAGCTCGTGGGTTCCGTCGTGGCGTTGCCTGCCGGTGGCGCGCTGGCGGTTCCATTTGAGGGCAGGGTGCGATGGACGCGCCCAGGCGCTCCCGAGGCACGAAACGTCGATTTGAACGAACTTCTAAGAGACGATCTTGCGTTCGCGGAGCTTTACTGGCGGGAACTCACGTCTCAAGAGACGCTTGACCAAGCGTTCGCAATTGTGTCTCCCGTATACCAATCAACCCGCGGCCTGTCGCCGGCGCGGTTTTCGAAGCTCATGTCTTACGCGCCTTTAATCGAAAAGATCGCGTACAAACATGTGACAATGATCTCCATGCTCTTGGACCGAGCTAGGCCTAACATCATAGATAGCTTGAGCAAAGGCGGCTACCAGACGCGCGAGATCGTGGCCTACTGGCAAGCGGTGCGGATCATGGGAGTTCTCACATTGCTAGCCAGTGAGCCAGGTGCTGGTGTCTGGCTTGCTGAGATGTCCAAGGAGTTTCGTTGGACGACGTGGACGCCGAGCTTCTGGCTTGTCCGGGAGCGATCAAGTGGGCTAGCGCTGGCTGCAGGGCATTCAGCCGAAGCTTTCGGGCCGAGCGCGCTCGATGCGTATGGCGAGATGCTCGGCGCTGCCGACCACCCGATGCGCGCATTCGATGCGCTTTTTGGCATTTGTGCGATCGGCCGAGGAAGTACGGAGCTCGCGGCATCCGCGATCGCGACGATTGAACAGCAGCGAAAGAGACATTTCGTCACAATACGGGATCATGCCGAATATTTTTCGGCCCTCCATGGAGGGGCGCTGGAAATGCTTCAGCGCGTGGGGAATGAAAAGAAGTCCCGACGCCAAGAGACCACCAATGTCCAGATACTAGATGACCCCGCGACGTTCCTCGCCAACGGGGACCTGGTAGGCTTCAAGTACCTAGAAGGGCTGGGATCGTTAGAGGACACGTTTCGCAGAGTGTTTGCTACATCGTCTCAGCGGGAGATCACGGAAAGGGGGATCATCCGTTGGTTTCGGTCAACTTGGGCACCCCAAGAGCGAACGTTTCATTAAAACTTTCTCAGAATACCGGGAAGCCCGGTCCTTCAGGACCGGGAGTGTCTGCCCAAACACGCTACCGATGCGAGTTTTCGGATGTCGTCAAAGCCGGATGCAGCTCCGACGCGTCGTCCTGCCGGCAAACGTTTCACCGCGCAAAGAAACTCACCACCACGTAAGCTAGGAAGCCGCCCGTCAACATTCCTAGAACGAACACGTCCAGCATCGTGAACTCGAATATTCCTAAACTCGCCGTCCCATTGGCCTCGGTCTGGCCCCTCTGCTCACTCGGATTGGGCTGGGGTGAAACAGGATTGGCGGGCTTGTGGCTAACTTTTGTGAACGGCAAAATCTGGGCTGATTGCAGCGCCTGGTGAGGCTTGGCACTTTGGCTCCCGGTTGCGCCTTCGTCTTCGTACGTCGCCATCTGAACATCTCTCCTGAAGCGGGGCGGCAAGAGCCGCCCCGGTCTAGTTACGCGTGAGCGACCTTCGCCCGCGGCGTGACGGTCTCAGATTTTCCGTCATCATTTTCCTCGCGGCCGATGGTCACGTCAGGTTTGATCCTGAACCAGAGCGCATACAATGCGGGCAAGCCCAGCAGCGTGAGGATGGTGCCGCCGAAAGTGCCTCCGATCAATGTGAAGGCGAGTGACGACCAGAACACGGAAAAGGTAAGCGGAATGAATGCAAGGACGGCAGCCAGAGCGGTGAGGATCACGGGACGCGCGCGCTGCACCGTGGCCTCCACCACCGCGTCGAACGGAGTCAGGCCCTCGTGCTCGTTCGTGTGTATCTGTCCGATGAGGATCAACGTGTTTCGCATGATGATGCCTGCGAGACCGAAGAAGCCGAGGATGGCGTTGAACCCGAATGCCTGATCGAAGAAGAGTAGGGTAGGTACCATCCCCACCAGCGCCAACGGCGCTGTCAGGATAACCATGAACATATGCGCAAACGATCGCGTCTGGATGATGATGACAGTCAACATCAATGCGAGCATCAGCGGGAACACAGGTGCTAGGGCGGCGTTGGCTTTCCCGGCTTCCTCGATCGAGCCGCCTGTCGCAATTTCATATCCTGTGGGCAGGCTCTGCTTGATCGGTTCGAGCCTCTTCAAGAGTTCATTGGACACGTCAGGCGGCTGTTGACCCTCTGCAACGTCGCCTTGGACCGCCACTGTTGGCACGCGGTCGCGGCGACGCATGATAGGCTCTTCCATCCTGATTTCAGTCCGCCCGATCTGCTCAAGGGGAATACGTTGACCCGCATTACCGACCAGAACAAAGTTCCCGATTTTTGATGGATCGAGACGCTCACCTCCGAGACTGCGAGCGACAACGTCAACGGTCCGGATATCCTCGCGGACCTGCGTGACAGTGACGCCCGTCAAATAGAACTGGAGTTGTTGGGACACGTCGTGCGAGGTGAGCCCGATCGCACGGAGACGGTCCTGGTTCAGGACGAAATGCACGGTAGGAACCTGCTGACCCCAATCGACATTGACCTGTCGCATGTGAGGGTTCGCTTCCATCTCCTGCTTCACCTTCGAGGCGATCTCACGCAGTTTAGCTGGCTCGGGTCCGGAGACGCGAAATGCAACGGGAAACTGCGTGTATGGTCCAAAGGTGATTTGGTTGGCGCGAATTTTTGCTCCGGGGGCGAGCCCGTCAGCGGCTGCTCTACGGACCTTTTGTTTGAGAATTTCGCGGGTCTCCGGGTCCTTCGTAAGGACGACGATCTTGGCAAAAGATGGATCGGGCAATTCAGGCGCGATCGCGAGGTAAAAACGAGGAGCGCCCTGGCCTATGTAGCTTGTAACAACCTGTGCTTCAGGCTGTGTCTTGAGCCAGTCCTCGACATGTTCGACGACGGCCGTCGTTTGCTCGATGGCTGTGCCGTAGGGCATTTGGACTTCGACGAATACTTCCGGGCGGTCGGAAATTGGGAAGAACTGATTCTTGAGAAAGCCCATGCCGACGACCGCAACAGCGAATACCGCCACGACCGCTATAACCACGGCCAACTTGAACCGCACTGCCTGCTGTACGAGCGACCTTAGACGATTGTAATTTGGTGTTCCGTAAATTGCCGCATGACCGCCTTGGATCGGCTTGATGTCGGGCAACAGCTTCACTCCGAGATAAGGGGTGAAAGCGCCAGCCACGAGCCAAGATGTCAGTAGAGCGAAGAAGACGATCCAGAAAATGTTTCCGGCATATTCACCTGCGCTCGACTGCGCAAATCCCACTGGCATGAGACCGATAGCGGTCACCAATGCACCGGCCAATCGGGGGGAAGCGGTGTGGACCCAGGCCTCGCCGGAGGCGACGATTCGGTCGAAGCCTTCCTCCATTTTAACTACCATCGTCTCGATGACGATGATGGCATCGTCGACGAGAAGACCAAGCGCGAGGATAAGAGCTCCGAGAGTGATGCGATCGAAATCACGTCCAGTGACCTGCATGATTATGAACACGCCAGCCAGCGTGAGTGGGACAGCAGCTGCCACCACGATACCCACTCTCCAGCCCAGACTGACCAAGCTGACGAAAATCACCACGGCCAGGGCCACGAAGAATTTGAGCATGAATTCGTCGATCGACTCGGCGATGTTGACCGCTTGGTCGGTCACCTTGATCAGCGACATCCCCAACGGTAAAGTCGCTGAGATAGCTCCGACTTCCTTCTCAAGGGCTTCGCCGAGTACCAGACCGTTCCACCGATCTCGCATCACTACGCCAAGCTCGAGCGCTGGCTCGCCTTGATGACGAATGAGGAAGGTAGCGGGGTCCTCATAGCCACGCTTCACATC
Source organism: Rhizobium sp. Rhizsp42 (assembly GCF_047304155.1). NCBI lineage: Bacteria > Pseudomonadati > Pseudomonadota > Alphaproteobacteria > Hyphomicrobiales > Rhizobiaceae > Rhizobium > Rhizobium sp. Rhizsp42. The sequence goes on from NZ_JBGLYS010000007.1 coordinate 67,493, forward strand.
GGCGACATCTGATATCCGCAGCATCCGGCCTTGTGAGACAATCGGCGTATTTCGAATGACATCTAGGTCGTCAAAACTGCCGTCCACACGAACCTGCACTTCAGGCCCGTTTGTCTGAATTGATCCAGCAGGCGTTACGAGGTTCTGATTTGCAAGGGCCTGAAATATCTCGGAAGGCATGACTCCCAAGTTTGCCAAACGGTCGTGGGAGAATTCGATGAAAATCCGCTCAGGTCGCTCGCCGATGATGTTGATCTTTTTCACACCGGGGACGTGTAGCAAACGCTGCCGGAGCGCCTCAGCTTGGCGTGCAAGCACGCGGGGCGGCTCGCCTTTCGCTTTGAGTGCGTACAGGGCAAACGTTACGTCGGAGTATTCGTCATTGACGAACGGCCCAAGCGTTCCTTGTGGGAGCTTCGAAGCTTCGTCTCCCATTTTTTTCCGGGCCTGGTAAAACTGCTCCGCTACCTCGCCCGGCGGCGTATTGTCCCTAAGCGTAAGAGTGGTGAATGCGAGCCCCGGTCGTGTGAAAGTCTCGGCGCGATCGTACCACTTCAGCTCTTGGAGACGCTTCTCAAGAGGCTCAGCGACCTGATCCTGCATCTCCTGCGCCGTCGCACCCGGCCATGCGGTCACGACGGTCAGCACTTTAATGGTGAAGCTAGGGTCTTCGGCACGTCCGAGCTTCAAGAACGAAAACGCGCCGGCCGCCGTGATAGCAATAATCAGGAAGAGTGTAATTGCACGCTCGCGTACGGCAAGCGATGATAAATTGAAGCTCATGTTACTCACCTTGCTCCGTACGGACCTGCTGCCCCTCGTGTAGAAGATGCGCGCCCAGCGCTACAAACTTCGAGCCTTTCTCGAGACCGGTGGAGATTGACGCGCTTTCCGCGTCGATAGCCGCGACGTCAACTTGGTGAAAACGAACGGCACTACCATCGTCGATGAGCCAGACCCCTGGGCCGGAGCCCGAGTCGAAAAGGGCGCTTAGCGGTACGCGGAAAAGCGGTTTCGTCGCCGCGTCCGAGATAGTGATGTTGATAGTAGCGCCAAGCGGAGCTGCAGCCGCGTCGCCTTCAAGGACATACCGCGCTTCGAAGGTACGGGTTAGCGGATCTGCGGCGTTCGACAATTGTCTGAGCGTTGCCTTTCCACCCTGTCCACTATTGAAAACCGTTGCTACCGCAGATGAACCGATCTTTGGGAGGAGCGTCTCGGGGAGATCGATCGAAGCCTCCCGCGGACCAGCATGGGCGAGACGGACCACAGTTTGACCAGCTGCGACCACTTGGCCGGGTTCAACAAGCGTCTCTACGACCGTTCCGTCGGAGTCGGCTACCAGCATGGAATAGCTGGCGGTGTTTTCTGTCACACGAACCTGAGCTTCGGCTGCATCGAGCTTCGCGACGGCTACGTCTGCCGCTGCCTTCGCCCGGCTGTATATCGTGGCCGAAACGGCACCTGATCCCACAAGCGAATGGAAACGGTGCTCGTCGTCGGTCGTCTGCAGGACCTCTGCCTTTGCCGCTTCGACTGCTGCTTTTTGGGCCGTGATAGCCAGATCGTAGTCGGTGTTGTCTATCCGCATGAGCGGCTGACCCTTACGCACCACCTCACCTGTGTCCACCAATCGCTCGGTTATTTTCCCGGCGATGCGGAAGCCCAAACTGCTCTGAATTCTGGCTGATACGATGCCTGTGAAACTGCGCTCGGCGCGCTGTGGATCTGAAACAACCGCAGTTTTGACCAGCGGAGGCTCGGTACGTGGATCTTGTTGCGCAGTCTGGGCTTTGTCGCAGGACTGTAGTGAAACGGCGGCGGCCGAAAATAGCAGCATTGCTGCAAGTCTATGTATTGACGTCATTAGGATGCCCTCAGTTAGAAGGCGGCATCATATGACTAGTGACCAAATTGTCAATCGGTCACTCTACGGAGATAGACTCCTGAGAATGAGTCCGACGACCTCATTCGAACCGTCAGGAACTGAATCCAAATTGTGCTGGAGCATTGACGGGTTTAGGAAGGACTGCATTGCCAACATTATAGAGCGCGTGACCTCGTCCGAAGGCGTCTTACGCTCGAACTCGCCGGCGGCCCGGCCTTCGTCGATTATACCGCGTAGGAATGATTCCACCCGTGAGGTGTGCGCCAGTGAAGACTCCCAGCGCTCAGTCGTGGAATACGTGGCAATCTCGTACAACTGCCTGTCGACAAAGAAAAGCTCGACGTTCTTCTCTATTAAAACTCTGAAATAGTTGCGTAATTTCTCCATTGCGGATGCTGAGGCATTTGCTGCCTCCTCGGCTGAAATCGATATTTTGAGAAGGCACTCGGTGCAAATTGCTTCGCCGATCGACTGCTTTGAATCAAAGAATTTGTAGATATAAGCCTTTGAAAATCCGATCGCCTTAGCGAGGTCGTTCATGGTGGTTTTGCCGTAGCCAAAGTGACTGAAATAGTCATTGGCAGCATGAACTATTTGATCATGCCGTGCTTGCGGATCTGGCCCGCGTTTATGTGATGCGTCAACAAGTTCTTTGATAGCCATAGCTAAACGTAGCATTCAAACACTCGAATAACAACAGTGACCAATCTGGTACCGGGTAATTACGAATGCCGGTTCGCTTTGAGCGCGGTGTCTATGCCATTCCGCAGTTGCTCTGCAACGGATTTCCCGATGAGCTGTTCCACTTCGCCCTGTGCCATTGCCCAATGCGGGAGAGCTTCCTGACGTTTGGCCTCGCCAAGCGAAGTGAGACTTATGAAAAGCCGTCGCGGCTCTGTTGGGTCAGGTTTCGTTACGACCAAGCCTTTCGCTTGCAACGGCTTGAGAGTTCTTACGAGCGTCGTTCGCTCCATGACAAGCTCTCCGGCCAAATCATTCATGGTCATCTCAGAGTTCTGAGACAGGAATTCCATGATCGCAAAGTCACCAGCGGAGATAGAGACGGGATCGAGATGTTTTTGATAAATACGGCCCAAGAGTCGCGAAAACTGGCGGGTTGCCAGAGAATAGCACAGATCGGTGGTTCTCGTAGTTCTTGCTTTTTTTGTAGCCATATCATCGCTCAACATCTCAGCTACCGCATACCTATCTTCTGCCGGTCCCTCTTGTCAAAGCAACCGACGTCATATTGGAGCGGACACTACGACACTTGCGTTCTGGCCGCCAAAACCAAAGGAGTTCGAAAGGACGTGATGCACACTGGCGTCGCGCTTACGATTTGGGACTACGTCAAGCGGTATAGCCCCATCAGGATACTTGTAGTTCATGGTGGGCGGTATGGTCCCCCGGAGGATCGTCTGAAGTGAGAACACAGCCTCAATCGCGCCAGCGGCCGAGATGGTATGGCCTATCATGGATTTGTTTGACGACGTCGGGATCGAGCTAACTCGATGTCCAAAAACGCCGGACATCGCGGTGAACTCCATCTTGTCGTTTTCGGGCGTCGAGGTTCCGTGTGCATTGACGTAATCGATATCGGACTGATCGAGACCGGCATCAACGAGAGCCGCCCGCATAGTCTCGATTGCCGGCCCGCCGTCAGGAGACGAGCGGGTTCGGTGGAAAGCATCCGCGCGGTCCGCGCAGCCGCTGATCAAGCCGAGGATTGTCGCGCCTCGCGCAACAGCCGATTCGAGCGTTTCCAGCACTAGCGTCGCTGCGCCTTCCGCCATGACAAAGCCGTCGCGGTCACGGCTAAATGGTCTGGATGCTGCGGATGGGGTATCGTTGTTCGTGGATAGGGCTGAGAGAAGGGAGAAGCGGATCAGTGCTTCTGCACTCACGGATCCGTCTGTTGCTACGGCTAGCGCGCGATCCGTCCTTCCTTGCCGAATGGCTTCGACACCCAATTGAATAGCAGTGACGCCGCTTGCGCACGCAGTGGACAAGGTAACCGGCAACCCACGCGTACCGAAAAGGTCTGACAGCCGCTCGGAGATCGAACCAAACAGCGACGCCTCATGGAAGGCCGGGTCTGGTTCGTCCCTCATCGCGGACAGAAATCGTTCATATGCGTTGCCGCTGTGGTTTCCAGTTTTCAACCGGTCGGCTAGCTCGAAGCGCGCTTGCCAATCGGGCTCGATCGGTGGTGCAGCCAAGAAGAGGGGTCCGTTGAACGGACCATCCAGACCGGCTTGCGATAACGCCTCCAAGGTGGTCTCTCGCGCGAAAGCGAACGATCGTTCCACTGCATTCGAAACCGGAACGTCGATAAAATCGACGGTTCCGGCAATGGTCGTTCTCAGCCCGGAGGTATCGAAACGGCTTATTCGTTTGATGCCGGACTCACCGCTGGATAGCGAGCGCCAGTTGTCATCAACGCCTTGTCCAAGCGACGTCAAGACACCCGTCCCGGTGACGGCGACAATCGGTCGACCCCGGTGGTCGTTAAATATCTGGGACATCGCCACCTCCGGCTAAAGTGTGATTGGACAGATTCGATGCGACGTGGATGGAAACACCATTCGCCACGGCCGAGCGCTCTGCGCCGACCAGTCTTACAAATTCATCCTCCGCACGCTCCCAGAGCGCGCTCGCTTTCTCGAACGCTTTTATCCCGGTGTCGGTAACCCGAATGGTTCTGGTGCGACGATCCGATGTACCGCGTGCAATCGAGATCATCTGGCCTTCCAGCAGCGGTCGGAGGTTGCGCCCGAGTGTAGACTTGTCCAAGCCGAGTAGGCGTCCGAGCTCACCGGAAGGACTCTCCGGATTATCAAGAGCCACCGAGATCAGTGCAACCTGTGCAATCGACAGACCGGAGGTTCGCACATACTCGTCGTAAATCCGTGTAGCCGCACGCGCGGCGCGGCGAAGGTTTGTACAGTGACAGAGTTTATGGGAGAAGGTCCGGGTCATGCGGTGGCTCGTGCGCGTGGGTACGTGCCAGTCGCGAACGCAACAGCTGCGAGGTCCCGGCCTAGCGATCGAAGGTAACGGTCGGTACGATTGGCAGTGGCGAGGACGTCGTTCAACTCCCGGGCTTTCCAGGCAGCCTCTTTGATAACGGACAGTTCCGGCCGCTCGCGTAGAAGGAAATCAAGTGGCGGCCGATCCACGATGTTGCTCTTCGCCACAAATGCCGCAGCTTTGACGTCACCGAACGAACACTTCGCCGTAACCCAAATCGGCCGAAGCTGCTTGGCCTCGACCCAATGCGCCCACGTGGTGGAAACATCGGCCAGTAGCGTCTGTTCCGAGTACTTCAGCAGCATGCCGTGAACCGAGCCGTTAGGGAGTAGTGAGAGCGGCAGTTCGCTATTTGCCTGGATGGAACCAGCGACAGATCTCCGCCAACCTCGGACGAGCGCCGGCACCTGCTCACGTGGCGAGAACTCGGGTCGGATCATCCAGGCATCGTAGGCGAACATCCAGACATCGCGCCTGAGGAGTGTGCGAGAAAAGAAATCTAGAGCGCTACCGGAGATCGCGTGGTCTGACAGGCTTTTCTTGAATGAGAGGGTCATCGTCGTTGTCTTTGTGGGCATTGGACGTTTGATCGGTCCGCCGCTCCTGATGTAGTGAACAACGGATACAGCGCCGAGCGATACGGCCCCGACTTCGTAGTTCACATGGCGATGACTGATATGTGCTATTGCACATACGCTTTGTCAATGGGCTGGTTTGCTTCGCGACCGTTCCGCGCCATCGGTCGGGCGAATAGAGCCCATTTGCCCGCAAGAAAAGGGGCGGCTTTGGGCCGCCCCGACGCATCAGTTTTCTTCTGCGGCCTTTTCGATGACTTGCGCGACGTCCTTTGCGTGCACTACGAGCGAAGCGTGGCTGCCTTCAACTGAAGTCGTCTTCGCTTTGATGCGCGATGCAAAGAAGTGCTGATCCTTAGGATCGAGCAGTTTGTCTTTCTCGCTGATGACAAAGTAGCTCGGCTTTGTGTGCCAGGCTGCGTTCGTCACCTTCGCTTCAAAGGCGGTATGGTTCAAAGGAAGCTGGTTCGACGCCAGGGTCTGCGCGATTGAAGGCGGAACGTCAGCTGCGATGACCTGGGGGAACGCAGCCGGATCAATCGAGAGATAGCCTTTGGAATCCGGGCGGATTGCGGCGATGCCTGGGGTTTTTGTCCCCGCGTTGCCCAAGGCCGCTACGGATTCGCCTTTTTCTGGAGCGAAGGCGGATACATACACCAGCGCTTTGACCTTGGAGTCGCTTCCAGCCTCTGTGATCACGACGCCACCCCAGGAATGGCCGACCAGGATCACCGGTCCTTTTTGGGCTGCGATCGCCTTCGTGGTCGCGGCCACGTCGGCATCGAGCGACGTCAGCGGGTTTTTCACGAGCGTGACGTGAAACCCGTCCTTTTCGAGAATTTGTGCGACTGGTTGCCAGCTTGTCTCGTCGACAAAAGCGCCATGAACCAATACGATGTTCTTGACTTTTTCAGCGGCAATCGCTGATGGGGCAAGGCTTGTGGCGACGAGAAGGCCGGCCAATCCTGAGTATAGTTTCCTAAGCATGTCATCTTCCTTTTCTGAGGGAGCAGGCGTCCGTGCAATGGAGCGAGTTTCGTTTTGCTTCCCTCGCGAGTAGCGTCGGTAAGCCAGGAGGCCTGCGGTACAGGGTAAACGGTAAGGTGATATCGAATGAGCATACATAGCGAGGAAAACGGAAGACTTGATCGATCGTCCGAACCAGACGAGAAACTAGATCTTCTCTCCGATGTGCTGCGGTTCGTTCAGCTAAAGGGCGGATCGGTGTTTTCCGGCGGAGTCCCGAAGACAGGCGAACTGCAGCGGCTAAGGGATGTATCTTCGATCCACGTGGTACAAGAGGGTGGTGTCGAGTTGGTGCAGCCTAGACGTCCCCCGCTTTCAATCAAGGCGGGTGAGGTACTGCTCGTTCCACGCGGTGGGGTCCTGCTCGATATCCGAGCATCGTCGGACGCCGAACTGCAGACCAGAATGATCAGTGCCACATTCACGTTCGACAACGCAGAAGCAGCGGCCCCTCTTCTCAAGCTTCTCCCGGATTTCATTCACATCACGCCCGCGATGGATAAATCCTCAGTGCTCATAAAAGATGTTGCTCAGTTTCTCGTACTGGAAACCGCAAACCCAGAGCCCGGTTTTTCGCTAATGATCTCGAGAGTAATCGATATATTGGTCATAAGGTGTATTCGAACGTGGTCGCGCACTGTACAGAATGATGGTTGGGTTGGCTCCCTTGCGGATGAGCGCATCAGCCGTGCGGTAGCTGCTCTGCATCGAGATCCAACAATAACGTGGACTGTAAGTGCGCTCGCATCGCTAGCCGGAATGTCTCGATCGAGCTTTGCCGACAGGTTCACGCAGTTGGTCGGTCATCCCCCTCTGCGTTATCTGCAAAATTGGCGACTACAGCTAGGTTTCGATCTTCTTCATAATACGCCTCTATCTGTGAAGGAGATCGCTTATGCCGTCGGTTATGAGTCGGAGGCCGCTTTCAGCAGGGCATACCGAACAAAATTTGGATATCCTCCGCGGGATAGCAGGATCCGAACGACGGGATCAGCCTGATCGCTTCAAGATTAACGAGTCGACGTCTACGAGCTTCTTCCAACGTGTGCCCGTCAACGCTTTGCCGATATCTCCACGTACGTCGATAGGTTCGCCCGAGACCTGTGTAAGGTATCTGGCTGCCCCGATCGCATAGATCGCAACTTCTTCCACAGCGTGCCGCGTGCGACCTGCAAAACCGTATTGCAGATTGGCTATCACTTTTACGGTTTCGATAGCACCTCGGTAGTGCCTTCCCAGATCGAGCGCAGCAAAGTCCGCAGGCGCTTTTGACGCTTTTGTCTGATAGGACATGGCGATCGAATGATCCGTTTCGCCGTTGTCTCGGCGTTTCGCGCTAAGGACAAACCATTCGCCTTTACCGCGCTGCATTGAAAGACGACGCAGGGCGTCCCTGAGCGCGTCGTCGATATCGACGCCAGTTCCTTCGACCGTCGAATTGTCGAACTCGACCAGCACTGGGGTTCTTCCGATACTTTCCATGCTAGAATATTGCCTCTGTTCCATGGCGTCCTGTTGCCTGTCTAACGGAGATTCGGGCGCGGTACTCGCCGGGAGTGATGCCTATCAACCGTTTAAAAACCTTCCTGTAAGAATTCTGGTCCTCATATCCGCAACGCTGAGCAATTTCATCGATTGAGATATCGCGTGCCTCGAGCAGCTTCCGGGAATGGCTGACCTTCAGGCGTTGGCAGTAGTCCGTGGGGTTAAATCCTGTGGCTCTGCTAAATCGACGCAAAAACGTTCTAGGACTGGTCCTCGCCCGGGCCGCCATCTCTTCAAGTGTCGCACGCTTTCCAAGCGACGAATGAAGCCATCGCTGAACTTCAACAATCGCCAAGTCCCCATGATCGAGTTGGGGGGAGAAGGGGGCATAATAGCTTTGTGGCCTGTCCGCGGGATCGATCAGCATAAATTTTGCCGTCGATAACATAACCTCGGTTCCTAGAAAGCGGTCGACTAGCCGCAAACCCAATTGGGTCCAGGCCATCACACCCCCAGCGGTAATGACGTCGACTTCATCAACAAGCAAGTCATCGGCTCTCAGGTCGACAAGCGGAAATCTGTCCTTGAATTGTTCCCTTAGTGACCAATGCGTCGTCGCGGATCTGCCATCAAGTACCCCAGCCTGGCCAAGCATGAACGCGCCTCCGCACGCCGAACACATAATCGTGCCGGCGCGCGCCGCTTCGGCGAGCCACGTCTTCGCAGTTGGCGAGATCGAGAGATCCGCACCTGGGAACATTGGCGGAGCTACAACGGCCGCAAGTTTGCTATTACCGTGCAACAAATACGAGCTACCCTCTGACGTCGCCTCCACGTCGATTGCCACGATGCGGGCCGCAGAAGCAGCTACTGCTTGGCTATTGGCAATCGCCCACAGTTCCCTGAGCCCGTGCACGGCAGCATCCGACCGCCCGGGGAGACTAAGAATTCCAACGTGGTGGATATTTGGCAAGATTGCCCCGATTATTGTCTGGAACGCCACTGCACAGCTATAGCGCCATGCGTAAAATACAAGGCCTCTCAATCAGGAGGCCTTCATGGAAAGCAAAGATAGTTCGAACGTGCCATACCGGTTCACGCACGGCGAGTTTGATATTACCGTCGTCAGCGATGGATTTATTGCGCTGCCCTCTGATATCATCATGCCAGAAGCTAGCGCCCAGGATAAGAGGGCAATCCTCGCCCGCCTTGGTGGTGGTAGAACGACGGCACCGATGTACACGAACATCCCCGTCATCAGGACCGGCAAGGAGATAGTTATTGTCGATACAGGGTCCGGTTCGCAATTTCAGGATACCGCCGGGGCACTTGAGGAAAATCTGAAGCGGGCGGACATCGATCCAGCAAGCGTCACTAAAGTGATCCTTACACATGCGCATCCCGATCACATGGGAGGAATCCTGAGAGATGATGGCTCACTGCTATTTGCGAACGCCGAACATCTCGTAAACGTCGACGAATGGTCATTTTGGCAAGACGACGCGCTTTTGGCCGAGGGGCTAAGGCCGTTTGCAGCTGGAGCGCGTTCAAACTTTGCCGCGATTGGCGAGCGTCTCACCATGGTTGCTCCTGGTACGGCCACGATCAACGGGATCGAGATAGTCTCGACGCCGGGCCACACCGGTGGTCACATCTCGCTTTCGTTGGAGGGGGGAGATGGGCTTCTGATTACCGGAGATGCCCTGACTAACCCGGTCGTGTCGTTTGAGCACCCAGATTGGCGGTTCGGTTTCGATGCCGATCACGGCACCGCAGTGCGCACAAGGCGGATGCTTCTTGACCGTTTCGCACGCTCTTCCACAAAACTCCTGGGTTACCACTGGAGCTACCCGGGCATCGGCCAGGTCGAGCGGTTCGGCGAAGCCTACTCTCTTGTCTAGTGTGAGACGAGATCCCGGGAAGCGTGGTGCTTCCCGGGATCAGCTGTCAGCAGATAGTGTCTACGATACCACCTTCGACGCGGAGTGCGGCTCCCGTTGTAGCAGACGACAATGGTGAAGCCACGTAGGCGATCATGTTTGCCACTTCCTCGACAGTCGCGGTCCGTTGGATGATTGAGGAAGGCCGATTCGCTTTAACGAAAGCGTCGGCGGCATCCTTGACCTTTTGATCGGTGCCGGAAATCGATCCTTCGATCATCGAGACAACACCATCAGAAAGTGTTGGGCCAGGCAGTACCGAGTTTACAGTGACCCCTGTACCGGCCGCACGCTTCGCCAATCCCCGTGCCAGCGCCAACTGCGCCGTTTTCGTGGTCCCGTAGAAAATCATGTCAGCGGGCACGTTTATGCCGGATTCAGAGGAAACGAAGATGACGCGGCCCCATCCGTTTTCAATCATCTTCGGCATGTAGAGACGCGACAGGCGGATACCCGACGTGACGTTCACCGAGACAAACTCGTCCCATTCTTCTTCTGAGGATTCGAAGAAGTCCTTCCACGCGTAAATTCCCAGATTATTGATGAGGACGTCGCACGTGGGATGCTTTGCGAAAAGCTCGTCCGCAGTCTCGCGTTTGCTGAGATCACCAACAAAACCCTCAACGCGCACGTCGCCGGCAAGTGCTTTGATGGCGGACACACCGGCCGAAACCGTGTCTTCCTTTCGGCCGTTGATGACAACGTTGGCACCCGAAAGCGCGAGCGCCTTGGCAGCGGCAAGGCCGATACCTGCCGACGAACCGCTGATGATCGCGGTCTTTCCTGTGAGATCGATTTTCATTTTGATTCCGTTTCAAAGGGGAGGGTAGGCCAACGCGCACGGCGGTTGCGCGTTGGCCCTGTGCTTGGGCGGAGGGAAGGTCGCCCAAGGTTGACGTCAGCTGTGGTTACAGCTGAGGCATGAATTTGGTGAAGGATTCAGCCTTGGTGTCTGGAGGCGACAGACGTGAGTTGGTGGTCGATCCACCAATGTAACGTTCCCAGATCTTCCAGCCCTCGGAGGTCTTCACCAGGCGGTCTCGCATCGGCGAATAAAGCCAGATGGCCGGCAAGTCTGCGCCGCTTTCCATTACTTCTCCAGCGCCGATCTTTACGGCGTCTTCCGGCCAAGCGTGGCGGACCAGAAGATTGTGATATCGCACAACAACGCCGTCTCCGTCCTTGTCAACAATGTGGTTGGTGGCGTGGCGGCTGACGCCCGGGATTAGATAGGGGTAATCAACCTCGAAGAAGTGGCGGATACCCTTGTGTCCACGAATAGTTCCGTGAAAGTGAAAGGCGACAGCGTCTGGTGTGAACGAGTTGATCATGCCCTCGACGTCCCACGTCTCAAAAAGCCAGTTGACCCGGTTGACGTAGTCGATTGCGCTTACGTGATCGGCCGGATCGAGAATGCCTTGCTTGGCGATGGGAGGGAATGCTTTTTCCATGATTGTATCCTTCATTTGATTGTGGTCACGCGAGCTCAAGCTGTAGGCAGCACATTAGCGAGCTGAGCCTGAAGCCCTCTGGGATCTGCGATGAAAGCGCCCGCTGCCCCTCGAGACAGCTCGCCTGGGAAGACTTCGTCCACTCCCTGCTCAATGGCATCTACGATGTCGGAGGCGGCTTCCTGTGGTGTGACTTTCTCTTGGTTCGTCCAAGCGCCCATTGCCGTGTCGACCTGCACTGGCATAGCAGCGGTGACTGTCGTACCTTGTGCTTTCAGTTCCGCACGCAAGCTATGTGTGAGTGATAGTGCCGCGGCTTTAGATGCCGAGTAGGTTCCCATAAGGGGCAGTGCAACCAACGAAAGGAACGACAGCACGTTTACCAACGCGCCACCATTGTTGTCGTTCAGAACAGGTGCGAAAGCGCGCGATACATTGAGCGGGCCGAAATAGTTGACGTCCATTTCTTGCTTTGCATTGCTTACGTCAGCTGATGCGAGTGCACCTGAATCTCCAGAGAATCCGGCATTGTTGATCAAAAGATTGACATCGTGCGCAAGCTTCGAAGCTGCCTTAACGGATGCGACGTCAGTGACATCGAGTTTGATTACGACGATGCGATCAGGGTAGCTCTCGCGGAGCACTGCTAGTGTCTCTGGATTGCGGGCAGCAGCATATACCTTGCGCGCGCCGCGCTCGAGGAGTTCATGCACGAGCGCCTGACCGATACCTCCGTTTGCCCCGGTAACAAGGGCAATGGCTTCAGAAATTTTCACGTATTTTCCTTTGTGTGTATATGCACACCAACGGGTGTGCAATGTCAGCGGTTTAATACGCCGGTCAACTGTGACGAGCGTGGCTGATTTCGATGTTGTCGCGCCGGCTCCGTGCCGCAGGCTCGATTCCAAACTGTGATTCAAACGTGAGCTGAGCGCTCTCCCAGTACGGTGAGGCCTCGGCCAACTTTGCGATACCGCGCTCTGTTAGCGATAGCACCTTAGCTCGCTCTCCGATCTGGGCGCTGCTTTGGATCAAGCCGCTATCGAGCATTGGCTTGAGTGCTCGGACAAGACTAGTTCGCTCCATGACCATCACCTCTGTCAACTCGGCCACCTTAAGCCTTCCATAGTGCTCGAGAACGGTGAGGAGCGAGAATTGCGATATCGTGAGATTGCAAGGAGATAAAGCGGCATCGTACATGCGGGTGAGCCATCTCGCGCTGCGGCGCGATGCAAAACAATAGCAGTTGTCTGGCCCAAATGTGCTTTCCATCAATGCAATATGTGCTATTACACACATGATGTCAAGCCGGATCGTTTTTCATCGCGGCTGGCATGGGTTAGTGAGTGAAGGAGCAAGCAATGAATGAAAATGATCTACCAGAGCACGCCATGCCAGATGCCCAGACGATTGTGGAGGCGGTCAATTTCGTGAACAGAGTCAATTTCCTGTTTGACCGGTGGGAAGTTGACAAACTTGTTTCCGTGTTCACGGGTGACGTCATTGTAGATCACCCGCTTGGTCGAAGCGTCGGCAGGCCCGCACTCGCGGAGTTCTTGAAGGCGTACGAACCGATCACCCACGGCGTGCGAAGACACAACTGCAATCATGTCGTCGCATACGGTGACGATGGCGATGTGGTCGTATCGTACTATATCTTGCTCATTCGCATCGCCCCAAGCGCGGACGCGCCGCGACTAAAGGCTGAGCCAATGAGGATCATGGAGTATGACGCGCATTTCCCTAAACTGATATCGTACGCAATGGTTACGGATACGCTCACCAAGCTCGAAGACGGCCAATGGCGAGTTCGCCACAAACGGGTGGAAAACGTCGCCGAGGACACTGTTCACCACTTCTAGGGTTGCAGCGCCCGGCAGATGTCGGGCGCTCTCCCAATCTCTCCGCGGCTGCACACCCTGGAGGATGCGTGTTAGCTTAGCCCGAAATTTCGATCGCAATCGCGATACCTTGTCCCCCGCCTATGCAGAGCGCCACCAGGCCCTTTCGAATACCGTCCCTGATCATCGAGTGTATCAGCCGTGTGATCAGAACCGCGCCTGTCGCTCCGATGGGGTGGCCATGGGCGATAGCGCCACCATCGAAATTGACGAGCTCTGCAGGAATTCCGCTCCGTGCGATAACCGCCAGCGGCACAGCTGCATAAGCCTCGTTGATTTCGACACGCTCTAGGTCGGATATGTCCCATCCAGCTTGAGCCATTGCACGCTCGATCGCTGGCACTGGTCCGAGGCCGAACATGGATGGCTCGACAGCGGCTACACCGAAGCCGGCCAACGTGGCAGCTACTATAAGTCCCTGGCCGTGGGCGTTGGCTCTTGTGGTTACCAGCATTGCTGAAGCCCCGCTATTGAGCCCCGGTGCGTTGCCGGCTGTTATCGTGCCGTTTGGACGGAATGCTGGCTTGAGTTTCGCCAGTACTCCTACCTCCGTTGCGGGACGAGGGGCCTCGTCTTTCTCGAATATGGCCACACCGCTCTTTCCTTCGACAGATACCGGAACGATCTCGGTTTCAAAATGGCCCGCAGCCTGAGATTGAGCGAACCGCGACTGGGAGCGCTGAGCCCATTCGTCTTGCGCCTCGCGAGTGATCCTAAGATTGGACACGAGATCCTCGGTATGCCAGCCAGAATGCTTGCCGGAAAATGCGTCCTCGAGACCATCGGTTAGCATGCTGTCGAATATCTGTGCTGCACCGAGCCGGTGGCCCCAACGACCATCGGGCAGAAGGAAAGGTGCCTTGTCCATGTTCTCCATGCCGCCAGCGATAGCGAACCTTGCTATGCCGGCTTTCACTTCAAGGGCCGCGGAGATCACGGCTTGCGCTCCCGAGCCGCACACGCGGTTGACAGTGTAGGCGGGAACGGAGACAGGCAGGCCGCCTTCTACAGACGCTTGGCGTGCGGGGTTCATCCTGTTGCCTGCTTGGACCACGTTCCCCATGATCGCAGCGTCGATCGAGACGGGAGCCAAGCCCGAACGCTCGATAACAGCGCGGATCACCGTGCTGCCAAGCTCTACCGCGGATGTGGTTTTGAGAGATCCATTGAATGCGCCGATAGCTGTACGCACCGGGCTGCAGATAACGATATCGTCGTCCGTCAAGGTTATAGCCTTTCTTTAGTCGAGAGAGGCCCTTTTGGGCCCAACCGACTTCCTGACTTTTAAAAGTTAGCTGTGATCCCGCTTATCGTCGTCACCGCTGCGGACATCAGTCTGTCCAAGCCCTTGCAAAGCACCTAGTGCTGAAACATCACCACCCGGGCCCTGTTGCTGCGAAGCGAGATGACCCTGTTGCTTGGCGGCTTCCAGGACTTGGTGGCGAACCTCTTCGACGATCTTCTCTCGTTCGTCGGCCGGCATGCTGGCAAGGTCTTCCTTCGTAAGGCCGTGTTCGCCAAGATATTGCTGCATCAACCGGTCTCCTATGGACATGTCGGCCAGTTCGCCAAACTCCTCTTCGGGGCTTTTCTCGGATGTTTCGCTGGGTGCATCGGCCTGGAACCCAGATTGAAGCGACCAAAGTGCGCCAGAGAGTTTTGCGGTGCTCCCGCTTTCCGAGTCCCGGGCTGCCGAACCCGGTGCTGATGATGAGCCGACCGGGGCCTCAAACGCCTCGGCTTTGGGTCCCCGCGCCTTGCTCGACATGATGCTGGTATTGGTCCCGAAATTGCTATCGACGTAGGTCATGGATTCCTCCTTGTGAACTGCGCGCAATCTATTACGGTCAACCTTGCTCGTGGCTTTCATTATGAAAGTCACTACTCGCCTTCGCTATAACGGACAGAGTCATCGACGCGCGGTGAGTGAAACCAACCCGTTCGTAGACTCGCGCGGCGCGGTTCTCTCCTTTCACGTGCAGGAATGGGATTCGCCCTTCGCCGAGTATTCGTTTGCTCAGGAATGCGACCAAATCGCGTGCAAGGCCTCTTCCTGTATAGTCAGGGTGAGTGCAGACGGCGCTGATCTCCGTGAAGCGTGGCAGAGCGAGGCGCGTCCCTGCCATGGCGATGAGCTGACCTTCGGCCGACCTCACACCGAAAAACGCGCCCATGGCGATGGTCTGCTCCGCGAACGGGCCGGGTTCAGTGAGTTGAGTGAGAGTTCTCATCTCTTGCACATCAGACGCTGTGAGGCGAACCGGTCGGAATTTTTCGCTGTCTCCAGCGGTCGTGCATATCATCTGGTCGATAGCTCGTTGTCGAATGATATTCCAGCCGCTCGGAAGAACGGGCGCAACGTCTGTAAAAAGCGCAACGGATTGGCCAACGTCCAATGTCGCGGCCAACTCTTTGAAGGCTTCAGGCGTGCTGTTTCTAAGTCCTGCAAAGGGCGCGACATCTGCGGGATAACGCTTGGCGTTGTCGCCGCCGAGCGAAAACTTGTTGTGCTCGTTCGCCAGCGCATGCCAAATCGGGTTGTCGAGTACTTTAAGGTCCATCGTTCTGTCCTCTCGATGCGGGGATGAGCTACCATAGTTACTTGCATAATAAAAGTTACTGCGGTAGCCTTTGAAGAGAAGGGAAGTCGGTGTGAAACGTAAAAGCCTTGCGACGATGGAATGCCCGGTTGCCCAAACGCTGGAACGCGTTGGGGACCGATGGACAATGTTGATCCTCCGAGATGCTATGAAGGGGAAGACTCGGTTCGACGAGTTTCAGCGCAGCATGAATGTCGCGCCGAATATTCTGACCGGTCGTCTTTCGAATTTGGTTGAAAACGGGTTCCTGGTTCGCCGCCGCTATAGCGAGCATCCGCCGCGCGACGAATATGTTCTGACCGATATTGGTCGCGATTTTCAGAGTGTCGTGCAGGCGATGATCGGCTTTGGGAACCGGAACTTTTCCGAGACAAGCGGGTCGGTCACTTTCGTCGACACCGAGACGGGTCGTGAGGCCGACCCGATTACTGTTGACCGGCATACTGGCGAGGCCATTAGCCTGCCACGCTTCGTTCTGCGGTCTAACGAGTCGCAGGTCTTATAGCTAATGGACGCAGTGGCTCTCCCCGATCCTGAGCGGCACGCCATTACTCGCGAGGGCCTCCTCGACGGCACGTTCCTAGAACGTGCAAGAGCGATCCCCGGGCTTAAAGCTTTGACTGATCAGCAATTGGAAGAGAGTCTTGACGGCACCCTTCGCCTTCTGGGTGGACAACAAGATGTTTGGATTTTCGCTTACGGCTCGTTGATTTGGAACCCCGCGTTCGACTTCGAAGAGCGTGTCGCGGCCTCTGTGGAGGGCTGGCATCGAAGTTTCTGCCTCTCGGCACCGTTTGGGAGGGGCACGCCCGAGAATCCTACCCTTTTCCTGGCGTTGAATGAAGGGGGAAACGCAGAGGGCGTTGCCTACAAGTTACCCAAGGGCCGCGAGCGCGAGGAGCTTCTTCTTGTTTGGCGTCGCGAGATGTTCAGCGAAGGCTACCAAGCCAAATGGGTCGAAGTTCACAGCAACGCGGAGGTATTCCGCGCAATCACTTTCGTGGCAAATCCCAGTGCGACGAGCTTTGTCGGCGAGCTCACGCCTGAGATTGTCGCCGACCGCCTTCGCAAAGCAAATGGCCCGTTGGGGAGTGGACTTGAGTATCTCTCCGACACGATCCACCATCTAAAAATGGTCGGGCTGCGCGATGATCTACTTGATACAATCAAGCATCTGGCGGAAGTCGGTAATTAAGTTTGAGCCGATGCTACAGCGTGCGAGTTCCGCGACTAAGGTGCCGGTGCGATTGCGCCCTGCAAAAAAATGGAGACGCACATTCTTGCTCTGGCCGCGATCTCCTCTTTGCTCGGGTATGAAACCTGTCCAAGCAGAGCCGATCGTTGCGGCTCCATGATCATCATGCCTCTCAACATCCCGCACGCGACATGCGGGTCTTCGAGTTTGAGGACCCCCGCATCGACCCTAGACCTGAGATAGTCCTCCATGACGTCATTCGTTCGCTCGATCGCTTTCACGTAAAAAGCTGTCGCGATTTCAGGGAAACGATCGGACTCGCTGACAATGAGTTTCAGCAGAGTAACGGTCCGCTCGGAAAGCGTAAGCTCGCCGTACGCAGATAAAATGCGCTCCAGTCCATCGGCTATCGGATGATCCCTTAGCGCGGAGATGTCCAGGCGAAGTAGGAAATCGTCGATGCGCGCGCTTACGACCGCTGAGAAGAGATCGGATTTCGCCGGAAAGAGGCGATAGAGCGTCTTGGTCGAGACGCCCGCTATTTGCGCTATCGCGGTGATGCTCGTAGCTTCGTAGCCACCTTCCCGAAATGAACAGCAAGCAGCGTCCACGATCACGGACCTGGTGTCCTCGTCGCATCTGGTTTGGGGGCGGCCACGTGGCCTTTTAACTTCCATACTATTTTGGACCATCATTATTTTCCAAAACCAATTGACCGCTTCTCGAGTACAGCATATTTTGGAACACAGCAAGTTTCCTAAATAACGCTCAACCGAGATATCGTCATGACAGATAACGTCCGCCTGCTGAACCCCTCAAAGCCGGTTGCGGAGAAAACGAACCCACCACTTGGGGAAACCCCAGCCAAAGTCGCACAGGAGCTCGCGCTCGGTGCGTCACTCTCCGGTGTGGAGGCCGCTCCGAAGAAGCGAAAGCGAGGGCGTGGGGTGCTCGTTGTCGGTGGACTGATTCTGCTCGCCGGCGTTGCGTACTATGGCCACAACTACTGGACGGTCGGCCGTTTTCAAGTCGAGACTGATGACGCCTATGTCAAAGCGGACAGCAGTGCAATCGCGCCAAAGGTTTCGGGCTACCTGAAGGAAGTCTTGGTGTCCGACAACCAATCGGTAAAAGCCGGCGACCCTCTGGCTCGGATCGATGACCGCGACTTCAAGGCCGCGTTCGATCAAGCGAACGCGGACGTTCTCGCAGCACAGGCGACCTTGGAAGCCAGCAAGGCAACCCTGGATATCCAGCAGTCCAATATTGCCGCCGCAAGAGCTACGCTTGAGGTAGACAAGGCGAATGAGCTCTACGCCGAACAGAACAACAAACGCTATTCCAATCTGGCGACAAGCGGCTATGCCCCGGTGCAGACAGCTCAGCAAGCGGCCTCTCAAATCGCCGTCGCCAAGGCTACCATTTCACGCGATGAGGCCGCCCTCGAAACGGCGCAGAAACAGGTTTTGCTCATTAACGCCCAGATCGCGCAGGCCACGGCGAACGTCGCTAGAGCGCAGGCCAGTCAACGACAGGCCGAGTTGAACCTCGGTTACACCACAGTCTTCGCTCCTGTTGACGGAACCGTCGGCAACAGAACGCTCCGGACGGGTCAGTACGTCCAAGCGGGTACGCAGCTGATGTCATTGGTCCCCACACAACAAGTGTACGTAATCGCAAATTACAAAGAGACGCAGTTGACCGACGTTCGGCCCGGGCAGGAAGTCGAGATCGACGTCGATATGTTCCCTGACAAGCGATACACCGGGCACGTTGATAGCATTGCGCCTGCGAGCGGCCAGGAATTCGCGCTTCTGCCACCTGACAACGCCACTGGTAACTTCACCAAGGTCGTTCAGCGCATACCGGTGAAGATCGTGCTCACTAGCGATGAGGTTAAGGACGGCAGGCTTCGGCCAGGTATGTCAGTGCAGCCGGTGATCGACATTCGGTCCGGTACCGACAAGTAGGAGTTTTCGACATGGCAGCGGCTCAAACTTCGAGCGCCAGCGCTCGAGAATGGATTGCCGTGCTCGCCGGCATGATCGGCGCATTCATGGCTATCCTGAATATCCAAATCACGAACGCATCCCTACTCGATATTGAAGGAGGGATTGGCACTGGTGTCGATAACGGTGCGTGGATCTCGACTTCCTACCTTATCGGGGAAATCGTCGTTATCCCGTTGACCGCTTATTTTAGCAGCGTCTTCTCGTTCCGTCGGTACATACTGGCGAACTCGATCCTCTTCCCGCTGTTTTCAATCGCGTGTTCGTTCGCCCACGATCTGGGAACAATGATCGTGCTGCGTGGTTTGCAGGGCTTCGCCGGGGGTGTTCTGATTCCGATGGCTTTCACGATGGTTCTCACCAAGCTACCCAAGAACCAGCAACCGCTCGGGCTTGCGATCTTCGCGCTGTCGGTGACGTTCGCCCCTGCGATCGGCCCTACGATCGGCGGCTACCTGACGGAGAACTATGGCTGGCAGACGATTTTTTACATCAATGCGCTTCCTAGCGCGATCATGGCGGTCGCGCTGGCAGCTACGCTCGATCCGTCTCCAATGCGTTTAGGACTTCTCAAGGAAGGGGATTGGTTCGGCATCGTCACGATGACGATCGGTCTGGCAGCGTTCCAGACTGTTCTCGAGGAAGGCAACAAGGACGACTGGTTCTCGTCACCATTCATCGTAAAGCTCAGTATTTTGGCCGCTGTGTTTCTCGGCGCATTCATATGGATCGAATTGACCGTCGAAAAGCCGCTCGTGAAGCTCAGACTGCTCGCCCAAAGGAACTTTGGCATCGGCGTGATGGTCAATGTCCTGGTTGGGATAGCCCTGTTCGGTACGGTCTACATACTTCCTCAGTATCTGGGGCAAGTTCAACGCTACAACGCTGAACAGATTGGTTACGTCCTCGCCTGGACTGGTCTTCCGCAGCTGCTCCTCATACCGCTCGTCCCTATACTGATGAAGCGTTTCGACGCGCGCTACATCGGGTTTGTGGGCATATCGATTTTTGCCGCAAGCTGCTTCCTGAACATATATCTCTCAGCGGACAATGCAGGGGATCAGTTTTGGATACCAAATATCATCCGCGCAATCGGGCAGGCGCTGGTGCTGACGCCGATTACCGCCATCACCACCGGTGGCATCGCTCCGGCTGACGCCGCGGCTGCTTCCGGTCTTACGAATATGCTCCGAAACCTGGGCGGAGCCGTAGGCACGGCTTCGCTCGGAACAATTCTCACAAAGCGGGAACAGTTCCACTCAAATGTGATCGGACAGTCGGTCACAATGGCACGCGACGAGGTGCGCCTGCGCGTGGATACTCTCACCGGGTACTTCATGTCGCACGGCGTAACAGACAAGGCTCAGGCGACAAAACAATCGATCGTCGCCCTCGGCCGCGTCGTAAGAAAGCAGGCCTTGATAATGGGATTCAGCGACACGTTCGCCGTCATTGGCACCGTACTGGCGATTGCCGCTTTGGCGTTGTTGTTGGCAAAGCGGTCCGCAGCTGGCGGGGGTGCTGGCGCTCACTGAACAACAGCGGATCCGCTTGGAAAAAGACCCTGCTCCTTTGGTGCAGGGTCTTTTTTTGTGCGGCAGTCCTCGGACTAATAATGGCAGATTCTCGCCCCTTGCCGAGGTTGAGATCAGACGCCCGAGAGCAGATGTTGCCCTCAAGGCCGGGTACCCCGGTTTTTTGTGTTGAACATCAAAAGGGCATCAATAATGGATAGCAAAAAGCCATTGACGACCGCGGCCGGAGCTCCCGTGGTCGACAACTTCAATATTCAGACGGCGGGCCCGCGCGGTCCCGCTCTTCTCCAAGACGTGTGGTTGATTGAAAAGCTCGCTCACTTCGACCGCGAAGTGATTCCCGAGCGTCGCATGCATGCCAAGGGCGCTGGGGCGTACGGCACCTTTACGGTGACCAACGACATCACCGCCTACACGCGTGCGAGCATTTTCGCGCAAGTCGGCAAGAAGACGGACATGTTCGCTCGCTTCTCGACTGTCGCCGGCGAACGGGGCGCTGCCGACGCGGAGCGTGATATCCGAGGATTTGCTCTCAAGTTCTACACCGAACAGGGCAACTGGGATCTTGTTGGAAATAACACGCCGGTCTTCTTCTTCCGTGATCCGCTTCGCTTCCCCGATTTGAACCATGCGGTAAAACGCGACCCTCGCACTGGTATGAGAAACCCGGAAACCAACTGGGATTTCTGGACCTCCATTCCGGAGTCTCTGCACCAGGTAACGATCGTCATGAGCGAACGTGGGATCCCCGCTACCTACAGGCACATGCACGGTTTCGGAAGCCACACCTACAGCTTCATCAACGGGGCGAACGAACGTTTTTGGGTAAAGTTTACTTTCAAGACACAGCAGGGCATCAAGAACCTCACGGATGCCGAGGCTACCGATCTCATCGGTCGCGATCGCGAAAGCCATCACCGCGATCTCTATGACAGCATCGAGAACGGCGAGTTCCCGCGCTGGACGCTCTACGTCCAGGTGATGCCGGAGACAGCAGCCGAGACACATCCGGTGAACCCATTCGATCTGACGAAGGTTTGGCCACACAAGGACTATCCGCTTATCGAAGTAGGCGTGATGGAGCTAAACCGTAATGCGGAAAACTACTTCGCCGAGATCGAGCAGGCTTCATTCACCCCTGCGGCGGTTGTTCCGGGCATCGGCTTCTCTCCGGATCGTATGCTGCAAGCACGCCTATTCTCTTACGGCGACGCAGCGCGCTATAGACTGGGTGTGAACCACCACCAGATCCCGGTCAACGCTCCCAAGAACCCTCACAATTCGTACCATAGGGACGGCGCTATGCGGGTCGATGGAAACCATGGCTCTGCCAAGGCGTATGTGCCCAACTCGCACGGCGACTGGCCGGAGCAGCCTGCCTATCGCGAGCCGCCGCTGAAAATCTCAGGTGACGCGGATCATTGGGATCATCGGGTAGACGTCGACCACTTTGAACAGCCGGGAAATCTTTTCCGGATGATGACAGCCGAACAGCGCCAGGTTCTTTTCAACAACACGGCACGCGCTATGGAAGCCGTCTCGGACGAGGTGAGACAGCGTCACATCGACAACTGCACGAGAGCAGATCCCGCCTACGGCGAGGGTGTCGCGAAAGCCTTGGCGGCGCGTCCGGCGCTGGCTGCCGAGTAGTGTGGCCGAGCGACCAACATATCTACGAAGGAATGATCATGAGTAAATCCAGTGAAGTTGTCGCCGGCGTCGCGATCCCTGATAGCGCCATGGCAAAAGCTGCTACAGATCTCGTAAGGGAGACTGAGACCGACCTTTTGTACCACCATTCACGCCGGGTCTTTCTGTTCGGGGCGTTGAGCGGAGAGCGTAAGGGGCTCAAGTACGATGCAGAGCTTCTCTACATCGGCGCGATGTTCCATGACATGGGCATTATGGACAAGTACGCAAGCGATACAGAGCGCTTCGAAGTCGACGGTGCCAATGCCGCGCGCGATTTTCTAAAGTCCTACGAAGTCTCTGAGCGAGACGTCGATGACGTCTGGGATTCCATTGCGCTGCACACAACTCCGGGCATCCCTCAGCACAAGCGACCAACGGTTGCCTTGGTCACCGCTGGCGTGGAAATGGATGTTCTCGGAATTGGCTACAACGAGTTCTCCGATAGCCAACGTGAAGAGGTCTGCGCGTGCCATCCCCGCGGCCTCAAATTTAAACATGGCATCCTAAGCTCGTTTTGCCTGGGCACGATCCGCAAACCGGAAACGACATTCGGCAACGTGAAAGCCGACGTTCTCGCCAAGATGGATCCGACATACCAAAGGAAGGACTTCGCCGAGTTGATCCTGAACTCTCCCTGGGAGAGCTAGGATCTAGGGGGGCGTCTTCACGTTGAAGCGCTCCCTATATTCCGCGGGTGTGACACCCAGCCGCTTGGTGAAGACCTGCCGCATGCGTTTCGGATTACCGAAACCGCACAAATGCGCGACCACCTTGAGCGGCTGGGTCGTGGCCTCGAGAATATGACGCGCGGCGTCAATTCTCGCTCTTTCCACGAACTCCGCGGGCGTGACCTTCGCAAAATCCACAAAGGATCTTGCGAAGGTCCGACTGCTCATTCCGGCGGCCTTCGCGAGATCCGCAACGGTCAAAGGTGCCGCAAGGTTTTCCGTGATGAATTTAGTGAGATCGGTCAACGGCGACTTTTCATCCGCGATCATCTCAATGTATGGACTGAACTGAGACTGACCACCTTGTCGCTGCGCCGCCACGACTAGCCGCTTGGCTACAGCAACGGCTAACGCCCCACCGTGATGCTCCCTGATGACCGCCAGGGCAAGGTCGATCCCGGCCGTAACACCGGCGGAGGTTAGCAGCGGGCCATCTCTGAGGTAGATACGATCATAGTCGATCTTGGCTTGAGGATAGAGCGTGGCCAGTTGGCCGGCGTTTTGCCAGTGCGTCGTCGCATATCTGCCATCTAGTAGACCAGCGGCCCCGAGACAGAAGGCTCCGGTACAAACCGAGCCGTAAGTCTCGCTCACCTTGGCAAGGCGGCGAATGCAGTCCGTGGTTTCATCGTCTATGACTGCAGTTGGTAACTGCGGACCGCCGGCTACCAAAAATAGGTCGAATGGGCCTTTGGCTCCCAAGTAGTCGACATCGGCGAGAAGACCCATCCCGTTCGATGCCCGGATGCGGGATGTCGTGGGGCCGATCAAAGTGATTGAATAGCCTTCGCCTTGTGGCAGGATGTCGGTTGCCTCAGAGAAAACGTCTAATGGTCCCGAGACGTCCAGCGCCTGGACGCCGTCGAATATCAACATCCCAACTGATCTCATTCAAAGGTTCCCCTTGGTCATGCCCGCTCTCTCTCGGCCGCCCTGAGACGGATCGTGTCAGATCTTGCGTGCGCGTAGCGTAAGCGAGGTGGCCGCGGCCGCAAGCGAAGTTCCGCAGATTATCCAGAACGCAGCGGTGAAATCCGCGCTCTGATCAGCCGCTCCGGTCACCGCCACCAAAATGGCGATACCGAGGGCTCCACCAATCTGACGCGAGGTATTGAGTATCCCGCTTCCTGCGGAATACACCTCCGGGGCCAGTGCAGAAGTGCCGCCTGCGAGAAAGCCCGCCTGTGCCATCCCCGCTGCGATGCCGGAGAGCGCAAAGCCAGGGAGAAATCCGAGTGCAAAGTTGGTTTCCTGTCTCAGATATGTTAGCCACCAGAGGCTTGCAGCTACGAAGAAAATGCTTCCGGTCAATGTCAGAGCTCTTGGCGAAACCTTGCCTCGGCCGGACAATATCGAGGTCGTGCCCGCAAGAGCCGGACCAATCGCGTAGGCTATCCCGGCTCGAGCTGGATCCCATTGCCAAACCTGAGTGAGGTAGAGGGTCCCTCCGAGGATCGACATCGAAAAACCGGTGTAGAACGCGAGCATTCCTACTGTGGCCAGTGTAAACTCAGCGTTTTGGAACACCTGGAGATTGAGAGCCGGGTTCTCCACTGTTCGACAGCGTAAAACGAAACCGACGATAAGAATGACGCCGGTGCCCGCGACTACCCATAGTTTTGCGCTCGTCAGCCCCCAGTCTTCGAAATAGGAGATGGCCGCAACTATGCACGCTGTCCCACCGGCGAAGAAGGCCGATCCAACGATGTCAGGGATCCCCGTTTCCGTGAGTTTGGTTTCATCGAGATAGCGGCAGAGGAAGACTGCTGGAATGGCAACGGGCAAATTGATGAGGAAAATCAGCCGCCAGTCTATATGGACAAGCAGGCCGCCAATCACGGGTCCAAGGGCAGCCCCGACCGAGGCGATCGCCGCCCATACAGCGACCATCTGCTTGTGTTTGGACGGTGGATAGGCAGCCAACAGCAAGCCAATTGATGAAGGGATCATCAATGCTGCCCCCACACCCTTCAGTGTCCGCGCGGCAATGAGGAGAGGGATATTTGGCGCTAATGCACAGCCTGCGCTGGCGATTGCAAAAACGATAAGGCCACTACGAAAGAGCATCCGGCGACCAAACCGATCACCCATTCTACCGCCTGGCACGAGCATAGCGGCGAAGGCAATCGAGTAAGCGCTCAGAACCCAGGACATTGACTGGTTCGATGCGCCCGGAAAGCTATGGCGTATGGAAGGAAATGCGATGTTGACTATGAACAGGTCCAAAGCAGACAAAAGACTGCCCGCGGCAACCACGGTTAGGGTCAGTTTGGACAGGGAGTTGGTGGAAGAGCGTGCATCGAGATGCTGATCCATGAGAAGCCTCGTTGTTAACGAGGTTCTTCATAGGTCGACTCACTTGCATAATGCAAGTTAGTTCGCTGGTAAGGTACTCAGGCTAGCTCGCTGTCGACTACGGTGTCCATGTTTTCCCGGAATGTTTTCGCGTTGTCCGCTCCATAAGCGCGGTCGAAAGCTGCCTGCGCACGATCCCAACCGGGCCGGCCTGCAGCCACGCATCCCAGACCTTTATCCGTCACCGAAACAATCCGTGCGCGCTTGTCTTTCTCGCTAACTTCGATAGTCACAAGGCCATCGCGCTCGAGGGGGCGTAGATTGTGACCAACCGTAGCTCGGTCCATCGCCATCAGCTCGGCGAGTTCAAGCATCGTTTTGGGTCCTCGGTGCTTGAGGTAGCCAAGGATCGAGTATTGAGTGATTTTTACTCCGCTGTCTGCGATGCACTCATCGTAGAAGCGGGTCAGCGTCCGGGCCGCGCGCCGAACCTTGGTGCAATTGCACAAAGATGGAATATCCGGCTCAACTTGGGCTCGTGTCTTCTTCGCTGTCATGACGCTTCCTGTCTATTGGGGTGACGACGCCCTGAGAGCGTCGTCAGTCTTGGGCAGAAGTAGCAATCTCACGTCAACAAGCCAAGGCCCAAGCTCAATCTGCGACGACACTACCCGAGGCGGACCAACTCTTCTGATTAACAGCCGACCAATCAGCCGGCTTTCCATCAAGTCTGTGCATCCGCGCGCCGTTGCGCTGTTCGAGTATTTCTTCGTCGAGCGGCGTTGTGAAGACGTTCTCGACTAGTGTGTACTCTGCAGCCAGGCGGCCGATAGGAGCAAGAGCAGCCGTATCGACCCGCCCTCCGTCCAGATAAGCGTCATCACGTATGTGGAACCGAACGACCCGCCCCCAGACGACGTGGTCATCGTGGTCGCCGACGGGTATGATCCGATCGAGTTTGCACTCCATGGCTACAGGCGCGAGAGCGACTCTGGGAGGTTTGACAATCACACTTGCAGCCTTCTCAAGTCCCGTGGCCTCGAACTCATCGACGTCGGAGGGATGCTCAATAGCAGACCTGTGCATCTGACCGGCAAGCCCAAGTGTGGCGAGGTTCGCGACAAACTCACCAGTGTCTCTGATGTTCACAAAACTGTCCTTTAGAGTGACGCCGTCAGATTTGGGTTGCATACTGATCGATAGAACAGGCGGCTTCCGGCCAACGACGGTGAAAAAGGAAAACGGTGCCAGGTTGGGAACACCATCTGTGGAAATGGTACTCAGCCATCCGATCGCGCGCGGTACGACGGTCGCAATCAGCAGTTTATAGGCCTGCGTGGCATCTAAAGTGTCTGCATCGATTATCATGGCTTCCTCCTAACCTTCGATAGATGGCGACGCCGCGAAATGTTCCTGTGGAACAATCCCCCTAAGGCGCGAACCGAGTTCGTGAGAAAATTTTAGAGCGGCGGAAAGCGGCCGGTGGTGGATCGCGATGTTTGCGATCCGGCCCTCCCCATTTCTAGTGATAACCGTCACCCCGGAGATGTCGACGCCGCCGAACGCTACCGCGCGCCATTCTAGATACTGTTTGCCGGGACCGGTGGATTGCTCTGTGAATTCGAGCTTCTCGTAAATCCGGCTTGCGGCCTCCATCACCTTCTTGACCTGGTCTCGCCCGATTACCGGCTTGTAGAGGGTAGCTGCCTCCAGTGTCACTTCCGGATCGAAGGCGTCTGCGAACGCGGTCGACGACTTTTGTGAGAACGCGCCTTTCCAATCACTGGCACCCGAGTTGCCGAGAAGTGCAAGGAGGTCGCAGATTGCCTGCGCCAATGTCGCTGGATCTTCGAAGTGCGCCCAATGACCAGCTCTTGGGATCACAAGCTGTCGAGCACCTTTGAACCTCGCGGAAACACCGTCCGCCATAGCTTCCGTCACAAAGGGGTCGCTCTCCCCACGGACGACAAGCACAGGTCCGCCATATGGGCTTTCCAGCTCGGTCCCCGGGATACCGTTGTTCCACGCATCGACGAGTGCCGACACCGTCGCCGACGAAACGTGCTCGCCCAGCAGTGTCAGCGCATCCAGCTTCTGAGACGGGAGATTCGGTGACAGGTGGGAACGAACGTTTCTTTGAGCATTTGGATTGCCGCCTAAAGCATGGAAGTCTCTGACGACGTCCTCCGGTGCATTGACACCACCAAGAGGCACTGGCGTCACGAGCACAAGGCCCCGTACCCGTTCGGGCACCGCGATTGCGACCAACTCCGCTACCTGCGCACCCATGCTCTGGGCGACAATTACGACATCGGTCGAGATTGCTTTTATTACTGAGACTACATCATCGCGATACCGTTCAAGCGAAATCTCGCCGTTCTCATCATTGAGTTCACCCATGCCGGGCAGGTCGAGAGTGACGAAGACGTGCTTGGCTTCCCCCAACTTATCAACGACGGGAGACCAGACTTCCTTTGAGTCCAGGAATCCGTGGATGAAGAGCAACGTATCCGGGCCCGATCCGGTGACGGAATACGGAATACGCGCGTTAGCTTGCTTGGTCATGTTCTCCTCCCGAGAAACGCTTTCCAAAAACCGTTTGCTTGAACGGCACGTAGGTTATAAGTCTCATATGCCCCTAATTTCAAGAGGCCTCTTTAAATCCATCGGAGGAATGGCTTTGAGTAGACTTAATGTGGAATTTCCGGCCGAGGGTGGCGTGACGTTGAGCGGATGGCTTTTCATTCCCTCACGCGGCGACGGTCCATTCCCGGCGATATCAATGGCCCACGGCTATGCCGGGGTTAAGGAACAGGGCCTGGAGCCATTTGCGAGAGCGTTCGCCGAGGCAGGTTTTGTAGTTCTCCTTCACGACCACCGCGGCTTCGGTGCTAGTGGTGGAGAGTTGAGGCACGACGTCGATCCTTGGCGACAAGTTGCCGACTGGAGACGTGCGATTTCCTATCTTGAAGCAAGACCAGAGGTGGACAAGGATCGCATCGGCGTTTGGGGAACCAGCTATGCCGGCGGCCACGTAATAGTGCTTGGTGCGACGGACCGACGCATCAAGGCGGTTGTTTCGCAGGTTCCCACTATTAGTGGATTTGAACAGGGTCTCCGTCGGATTCCGCCCGACGGCATTTCGAAGATCGAGCAGATGTTCTCCGACGACGAACGCGCTCAGCTGAAAGGCGAGCCGCCGCGACGCCAAGCAATCGTTAGCGCCGACTTATCTGTCCCCGCTTCTTACCGAACCCCTGACGCGATCTCGTTCTATACCCAGGAAGTTCCTGAAGGGGCTTGGGAAAACAACGTAACAGTCCGCTCCACGCGTGCAGCTCGAATGTATGAGCCGGGAGCTTGGGTGGGACGTGTTTCGCCAACGCCGTTACTTCTCGTGGTCGCCATGAATGACACGATTACCGTGACCGACCTCGCGCTCGCTGCCTACGAGAAGGCCCTCCAACCAAAGAAATTGGTTACAATCGCCGGCGGGCATTTCGACCCATATCTCGATCAATTTCCCGCATCGAGTTCGGCAGCCGTCGCATGGTTTCTAGAACATCTCGATAGCAAGGAGATTAAGCCATGAGCCACCTCGAATATATTATTGAAGATGACATCGCTCTCATCGTCCTACAGAATCCCCCGCAGAACCGACTTTCGCCGCAGATGCTGGAGGAGTTTTCCGCGGCGATCGATGCGATTGGCAAGAGTGAAGCACGGGCATTGCTGGTAACCGCCGAGGGGCCTGATTTCAGCTTTGGCGGAGATATCGTGCCTTGGGTCGATCTGAACGACAGAGAGCTCCGAACGCTTTTCGAAGGATACCTAAACGCATTCAACAAATTCGAACGTCTTTCCATTCCGACAGTAGCTGCCGTTCGAGGTCTTTGTTTTGGGGGCGGCCTCGAGCTAGCAGTGCGAGCGGATGTTATCTTCGCGGCGGAGGGTGCGAGGTTCGGCCATCCAGAGCAATCGCTGGGCATCGTCACGCTTCTCGGAGGTGTCTATCGGGTTGCGGAAAAAGCGGGACGAGCGAAGGCGATGGAATGGGCTTTGACTTCCGAACAGGTTCCGGCAGAGACCATGGCACTCCATGGTGTCGTCAACCGTGTGGTCTCTGCCGACGACTTGGATGACGAAGCCCATGCATTCGCTAAGCGCGTTGCGAGCGGCCCAACCAAAGCACATGCCGCTCACAAGGCGCTGTTGCGTATCTGGGCGTCCGGTGGGGTCGCCGTAGCGGATGAAGCCATGTTTGACATTGCGATGCCGCTTTTCAAAACCGCCGACGTTGAACTAGCGTTGCCGACATCGGTCGAACTTTTCAAAGCCGGTAAGCCGCGGCATGCTTTTGATTTCAAGGGCAAGTAGCGACCGACGAGCGCCTGCCGCTCGGTCGGGCGCTCTTTAGCCCTGGTTGTTTGTCTTGGGCGGCCCGTCGCTGATTGTCACACCCGGGCCGACCAAAACTTGTTTGCCGTTGTCGAGTGTAGCGATTAGCCCATCGCTATAGACCTTCACCGATGAGACTGTACCTGAAATCGGGTTGTCGCCAGCGGTCTCGACGTATTTGCCGACGTAGCTCTGCGCGATTTGCAAGCTACTTTGCGTCAGCAGGCTATCCAGCTTTTGATTAGACTGGATCGTTTGCTCCACCTGCGAGAACGTTGCCAACTGGGCGATCTGCTGGGCGGGATCGGATGGTGCGGTGGGGTCTTGGTTCTTTAGTTGAGCGATCAGTAGCTGCAGAAAGCTGTCGTAGTTGAGCGTCGCCTTGCTGCTTGCCGTCTTCTCGCCGGTCTGCGCAGGCGATTCAGTTGAGTTCGCCGAACCGGCCCCTTTTTGCGTGTCCACGGTTTTGTTTACTTGCCCGACAACTGTCATGGTGTCCTCATTCGGATTTAGCCAAACCCACCGACGCCTTCGATCATTTCTCAACTTGGATCGACTCAAACATGATGGTTATCATGCTTGATATCGAATTTCCAAGATGCGCAACAGGCCTCTGCAGGGAGCTCACCCGATTAGTTTTGAAGGCCGGTCGAAGTCGTCCGATCTAGTTCCTTGAGGCTCGCTTGAAGTATCTCGTCTGAAAGGGGTGTGTCGGCACACATACGAGAGAGAACGATGGCTCCCACCATGGTCGCAAATTGAACGACTGCCTCTGCCCTGGACGAGGTGCGGCTCGAGGCTTCGATCCCCGCTTCAAGCGTCTGGATATGATGCTCGATGTGGATGGCGGTTACTTCGCGAAAGGAGGAATCGCGGGAAATCTCGGGGCCGCATGCGGCAAGTATACAGCCAGTCTCGGGTTCATCGCGGTGAGACTTCGAGACGTAATGGCGATAGATGCCGGTGTTCCCATCCTTCTCGGCTACTTCGGAGAAGACTTTCACAGTGTTTGCTGCGGTCTGATCAATAACGTCCTCGATGAGCGCGTTCTTCGAAGCAAAATGATTGTAGAATGGACCGTGGGTAAGGCCGGTCGCCTTCATAATGTCGCTGATTGAGACCCCTGC
This sequence comes from Rhizobium sp. Rhizsp42, assembly GCF_047304155.1. Classification (NCBI taxonomy): domain Bacteria; kingdom Pseudomonadati; phylum Pseudomonadota; class Alphaproteobacteria; order Hyphomicrobiales; family Rhizobiaceae; genus Rhizobium; species Rhizobium sp. Rhizsp42. The sequence goes on from NZ_JBGLYS010000007.1 coordinate 98,368, forward strand.
AAACCCTTTCGCCCGAAAAGCTCGGGATGCCTCTTCCAATATTTTCCGGTGCTTCTCTTCGGTTTCTTCAGGAGGATATCGCACACGTTTCTCCGTAGTTGCGCTTGACGTGTTGGCGTCAACACGTGCAAGAAAGGGAAGCATGATCATTAACATGCTTTCCGTTTTCTCTCAACTCGAGCGTTTCTGTGTCAGCTACGTATCGCTTTACGGCGCGCCCGCCTCAAGTGGTCGCCAGATTTGGAACGCAAGTAAACGAGGCTTCAAAAGCTGTTCTCGCGGAAGCGATAGGGGACTTTGCCACACGTCAGCACTTCCCACGTTTTTTGGTAACGCGCTTTCCAGAGCCACACGAAAGGCCTTCCGATGAGTTGTTGGTGTGTACAAATTGGCCACGTCAACTCTATGAGCACTACGTGCGCACCGGCGATTTCACGAAGTCGGGCTTCGTTACGCACGGCACGGCGAGCGTTCTGCCGATCGCGGGACCCGATATCCTTCTGCCTCACCACGCGGGGGACGAACTGCGGCGTATTGTCAAGTCACGCTCATTGGAGCGCGAGAAGATGGGATTCAGTGTCGGTCTTACAGGTTGCGACACGAATGCCCAACGCTATGCGCTCATTGTATCACGAGCTGATCGAGGCCCGACGTGCGATCTTGTCCCGATCGCCTTCGGCTTCCTGGAAATCGTCCATTTGTTTGCTTCTGCGCGGGGCATGACAAGTCCTAACAAGTTGTCGAACCGAGAGAAGGAGTGCCTCGCGTGGGCCGCTGCTGGGAAGAGCAGCATCGAAACAGGGCTGATCTTAAAATTATCGCCTCATACTGTGAACGGCCACGTGAAGAGCGCTGTTCGGAAACTAGACGTTGTCAACAGAATGCAGGCTATCGCAAAAGCGTGCCGGCTAAGGATCATCTGATACATCTGCAGGCAATCAAACGATGTACGTCTCGCCACCCGACTTTCTTAGATCAGACCGCGCCTTATCGCCATCGCTACAGTCTGAACGCGATTGGTCGCGCCAAGTTTTTTGGCCGCGGTGAGAAAATGACCGTTGATCGTCTGCGGAAGCAGTCCGCACTCGACAGCGATCTGCTCACTGGTCAGGCCTTGCTCGCAAAGCGCTAAACATCGTATCTCGGTGGCGGAGAGCCGCAGGAAGTCCGCTCCGTACCGTGCCATTATCGACTTCGTAACGCGGTCATGAAGCGGCGGAGCGACAAGTGCGAGATAGTCGATTTCGTCTGGAAGGAAAGCGCTGGCTCTCGCAACGATTACGGCCCCGAAGCTGACTCCGTGCCGCTCAACGGGTATGATTGCACGCCCGAATATCCGAAAATCCGCGAGGAGGGACTGCAGCCCCGAAGGGGAATCAAACTGCTTGTATGCTTCAAGATCGGATAGCGGGCGGCGCTCGCGATAAGCCGATAGGACGAGTGGATCTCGCTCGTTGAAGTTTCCAGCAATGTATTTCTCAACGAAGAGCGGCGGAAAATCAGTATCGACCGATCGTGCTGTACCCGCCTCGAAGCCCGGCAGATCAAGTCCGCATACCCAGATGTAGTCAAACGACACCGCATCTCTCATCCGACGAAGCAAGGGGTCGTCCTGAAGCCGGCGTTGAGCAGGGACCGACCGCAAATCTGGATAGTTTAACTCGTGCATCTGGCGGCCCCACTCTGTGTCAACAGTATCGCTGAGATATGCGAATGAAAGCCCTCAGGCAAGCTTGAGTGATTCACGTTTCCTTAGGTTGTATACCATACTTTTTGACCCGAAATGGCACGGGCTTGGAAGCTGGGTGCAAGGCGCCTACCAACTTGCGATCAAGAGATCCACATGACGAAAGCTTACACTCCGGCAGCGTTCGAGCCTGGCGTTCAGGCCGCTCCTCCTATTCTGAATTTCAAAGATCCTGGCGAAGATCAGTACGGGCGTTTGCTGCGCGACCGCGAGGCACGGCTTCGAATTCTCTCCAAGCGGCTCGACCTGACGCTCCAGGCTTCGGGGGTAGGCTCGTGGGAATTTCATCCGGACACCGGGGTCATGATTTGGGACGATCGGATGCGCGACATCTTTGGCGTTGCATCCATGAGCGAGACGTTGGGATACCAAGACTTCAGGGACCTACTGCATCCGGAGGATGTCGGCGTTGTTGAAGACGCGATGGCTTCCGCTCTTCTTGAAACCGAACCGCTGCGCGGTGACTTTCGGATCATAGACGGAACTGGCAATGTCCGCTATCTCCGCGCGCACGGGATCGTCCATACGCTTGAAGACGGTGAGCGTATTCTCATCGGGGCGAACTGGGACATCACGGACGACGTCCAAGCCAAAGAAATTCTCAGAAAAGCCGAAGAGCGGGCTGTTGCGCAGAACAGCGAGCTCATCGCAATGCGTGCCGAACTGGAGTTCCAAGCTTGGCACGATCAACTAACCGGTCTAGCGAACCGCCGTTACATTGAAAGAAATCCGGAACGCCTTTTCGGGCCGATCGCTAAGAATGATACGATTGCGTGCCTTCATATTGACCTGGACCGTTTCAAGGCAGTCAACGATACCGGAGGTCATGCCGTCGGCGACCAAGTTCTCCAGTCGATAAGCCGACGTCTCCAAAACCTGTGCGAAAAGGGCGAGGTCATCGCCAGGATCGGAGGCGACGAGTTTATCGTTCTGGCTAAATGCGGCGGCGAACGAGCGGCAATGACGGGTTTGGCCACCGCCATAGTTTCGGCCTGCCAGGAACCCGTTACGGTGGGTCGTCGGAGCTACAGGGTCGGCGCTAGTGTAGGGGTGGCCTTCCAGATCGGCGGACATTCGGTATCTCCGGTTATCTCTGACGCGGATATGGCACTCTACGAGGCCAAACGGCGGGGAGGGGGAAGATACGCGGTCTATTCGCCGCGGTTGAGGGCAAGCGCTCTCAGCGAAGCAGCAGCAGTCGATGACGTTCTGAGTGCGCTCGATAAGTCGGAGTTCGTTCCATTCTTTCAGCCGCAGGTCGACGCTCGAACCCGGAAGGCCGTAGGTGCAGAGGCACTCGCGCGCTGGGACCATCCGGCGTTGGGCGTTCTCGCACCAGCTCATTTTCTGATGGCCGTCCAGCAGGTAGGCCGCTTGGGCGACCTTGACGGTATGATACTCAGGAAGGCTTTGGATGCGTTTGAGGAATGGCAGCGACAGGGTGTCCCCATTCCTCGCATCAGTGTCAACGTTTCAGCGCAACGTCTCAAAGACGAGTCCTTTATCCAGAGCTTGGGTGGGATAAGCTTTCGAAAGGGAACACTGTCTTTCGAACTGTTGGAATCGATTTCGTTCGAGGATTCTGACTTGCAGCTGGCTCAAGCTGTCGAGCAGCTCCGAAAGCGCGGCATTCAGATGGAGCTTGACGATTTCGGCACCGGACATGCCTCAATCGTGAGCCTTATGGACCTTAGGCCAGACCGTCTCAAGATCGATAGGAAGTTGGTTGCCCCGATCGTGACCGATGCCGCACAGCGGAGGTTGCTGGCGTCGATAATCGATATTGCGAAAGCGCTGAACATTGAAGTGGTCGCGGAGGGTGTTGAAACCGTCGCTCATGCCGATGTGCTCGAGGCTCTAGGATGTGACGTGTTGCAGGGTTATCTCTTTAGTCGTCCCGTAGCGGCCGGTGAGCTTGCTATGGTTGTAGCGAGAATTGACGAGGCGGCAATGGCAAAGGGTTAAGTCTGCTTTAACCTATTGCGCATAAATTTCGCATTATCGTCGGCGTTCGCCACATCAGGTAAAAGCCCCTCCAGTTCGACAAAATCTATGAGACATCTTCATACAAACACACCACCAAGGACATCTGCGGTGCGGTTTCTCGACGACTCCTTCACCAAAAATTTCGAGGAAAGAAGGGACGAGATCGCTCGACGTTACCCGGGGAACGTTACCAGCCAGTCTGAACATCTGACCTTACGGCTCGAGCTGGCCCTTGAAGCGTTGGAAGCGGGCGTGTGGGAATATCACCCCCGATCAGGCGAGCTGCTTTGGGACCGCCGGATGCGGGAGCTGTTCGGGCTCTTGGATGGGGCCGTTCAAGGGCTTAGCTATGACGACTTCAAAAAGTCGCTACACAAGGACGATCTTTTGCTCGTCGAGAATGCATTGTCGGAGGCACTCGAGACTGGTCGACGCTTGAATGGCCAATTTCGGATAACGAAGCCCACAGGCGGTCTTCGTCATCTCAGGGTCAGTGGGATGCCCTATCAGTTGCCGACAGGTGAGACGATTGTCGTTGGCGCGAATTGGGACGTCACAAGCGATGTTGTTCTGCATGAGGAACTCAGAGCAGCCGAGGTGAAAGCACGCGCTCAAAATGAGCAGCTAGCTGCTGCACATGCGGAGATGGAGCGACTGATGCTCCACGACGCCCTGACGAACCTGCCGAACCGCCGCTACTTGGATCGATTTATCGAGGAAAATTTGGGGTTAGGCCTGAAGACCGCCTGTCTCCAGATTGATCTCGACCATTTCAAGTCCGTCAACGACAGCGATGGGCATGCGGTCGGTGACGAAGTGCTCAAGATAGCCGCGGACAGGCTACTAAACGAAGTGCCTGAAGGCGGTTTTCTGGGGCGACTGGGTGGTGACGAGTTCCTGGCTTTGATCGTTGGCCCGGGCTCGGACTTGGAAGCGCGCGCGATAGGCGAGAGGATGCTGAAGTCCTTTAAAGTTCCGATGCTCGTGGCCGGCGGATCCTATGATATCGGTCTAAGCATCGGCATTGCCGTCAGCGACGACGGCGTCGCCACAAAGTTGATGGCGGCGGCCGACGAAGCGCTATATAGGGCGAAGAGCGCAGGTCGCAGCCAATATGCCGAGAGCGTTAGTTGCTGAGTTGCACGACCGTCGACGACTTCGCCTGTGGCAATCTCCGCCACGTTCCTGCAGGTTGGAATCTTGCGCGGTACTCGTTTGGGCTGACACCGATCGTCTTGGCGAACGCCCTACGCATGGCGTGGACGTCTACGAAGCCTGAGACTGAAGCGATACGCTGAAGTGGCTGGTCAGTATCCTCGAGCAAGCGACGAGCAGCGTCCGTTCGTGCCGCGGTAATGAAGTCGATCGGCGTCAACCCAAGCTCTTGGCGAAAGACCCGTCCGAAGTTGCGCGTACTCATCCCTACCTTGCTTGCAACGGTTTCGATAGATAACGAGGAAGCCAAGTTTGCCAGGATGAAATCCTGGGCGCGTTGGATAAGTGTGGTTTCCGACATCTGCCCCACAAGATGAGCGCTGAACTGGGACTGTCCTCCCGGCCGTTTCATGAACATGACCATATAACGCGCGACAATCAAAGCCACTTCGCGCCCGTAGTCCTCCTCCACGAGGGCCAGAGCGAGGTCTATTCCGGCGGTCACGCCTGCAGCGGTTATCAATGCACCGTCTCGAATGTATATTGCGTCGGCATCCAACTCGATCTCAGGAAATTCCTTGCTGAATTTCGGTGCACATTCCCAATGCGTGGTGACTCTTTTTCCATCCAACAGCCCGGCGGCTCCGAGGAGAAATACGCCGGTGCAGATCGATCCGTATCTGCGGACAGTGGGGACCCGCCGCTGGAGCCAGGAGATCAAATCCGGGTCTATAATCTGAAACGACGGGTCGCCGGCTACGAGAAGGGTGTCGATCGGCTCGTCGGGGTCGAAAATTGTTCGATCCGCCACGAAGCGCAATTGCCCCGTACCCCCGATCGAGGATGCTCCGGTCGACATGATTTGGATGTCGTACTTCGTCATGTCTCCCAAGCGACGCGCAGCTTCCCAGAAGACTTCTGCCGGTCCGACAATGTCGAGTGACTGAACTCCCGGAGGAGCGAGGATTACGATCCGCATGTGCAGTTCCCCTTTTTAAATGCCGCAGACTTTCAACATGCAAGTTACTTGCCAGATGGCAGCTCGCCTAAGGTGCCGGCTGTTCAAGTGAAAATTCGTGCCCTGCTCGATCTTGGCTGTCCTCAGTCGCACATCGACCGCACGGGTGATCGCGGAAACGTTGTTTCTAACAAAATCCAGGCAGTCTTGCTTTTGCGGTTCGCGCCCGAGGAGGACGCGAAATGCAAGTCTATGGATGTAGCAGTTTCCACCGTTCGGCGCGGAGAACCGAACAGCGTCTGCATCCGAAGCCCATTCGGGATTCATGCTGCGGGCCGGAGCCTGTGATGGATCGCAGCGCCTAGTGATCCCAGCATGATCCAGAAAACGAAGCTTGTGATAACCGCAGCCGCTATGAACCTCTGTTCCAATTCAGCGGGAGCCACGCCATGTTCGCCCACAGGAGCTGACGGCGCGCCAACAATATGTGGCGCGGCGATCAAAGCTATAGCAGGAATGAGCGCCCATCCGGTCCGGTTGAATGCGAACAGGGCAATGCCGGTCGCAGTCGCGAAGGCCGTTCCAACCCACCAGATTTGCCGAGCGTCGAGCGGCGCGGAAGGCGTACCAGGCAATTCAGGAGGTAGTCCAAGCATCGGAGCCAGCATGACGGAGGCGAAGGCAGCGAGGCCCCAAAGGAGACCCTCTCGCCAAGTGACGGTCGTCCCACGCAGTGAGATCAAGCCGATCAGAACGAGCGAGTAGCCAATAGAGGTGAGTACATTGGCGGCGAGCGTGAAGGATAGCCTCTCTATGCCGTCCTGCGGCTCCCAACCGCCTTCCTCATGCTGGTGCGTTTCCGTCGGGCCGCTACTGTGCTCAGCGCCATGGTGGTGTGCCGAGTCTCCGGCTTTCTCGAACACCTCGGCCTGCGAGATGAGCTGTATGGTCCCGAAGAACTGGACGACGGTTATGGCGGATCCCACGATAAGGCCGACAATAACCGAGGCGAATACGATTGATCGAAGAAACGGCATCACCTAACTCCTAATGGCAGGGGAACGCGTTGGCGTGGCGGGTATCGTGCGCGGCGTTATGGACGGCCTCGAGATGTGAGAAGCCGACAAAGCCAACTATCATCACGCCGAAGAATACCGCCGTTGCGGCCTGGGCAAGCTTGGAGATCGCGCTCGAAGCAATCGGGCGGGATAGAGTTGTTGTTACAGCTGACATTGATGATGTCTCCAATGTATGTGGTGTGATTGTTCTGCCGATCAGGCCGCAAGCGCGGCCATGATCTCATTGCTGTCGACGATGCCTGCCTTCACTATCGCCTTCTCAAGGGCGGTGAGAAACTGATCGTAGTAGTTCCACGTCGACTGATCTTCGGGATGGTCGTCTTCCCACAACTTGATTGAGGCGATCAGCTCGTCCCTGAAGTCATCCCACTCGAAGTAGCCGTTCTTCGCCAAGGCGAGAGCCATGCCGAAGGAACTGCGCTCCCAATCTGATCCGAAGCAAAGCGTTCCGTTGGCTCGGGGAGGATTGTCGGGCTTTCCCATCATCTCGGTTACCGCGAAATGTTCGAACTGGGTGAGCATGTTAACCTCACGCTGCCTGTGAAATGGCGACGCCCATCATCGCTTCGGGTGTCACCAGGGCTTCGAGCTCTGTTTCGGACAAGCCTTCGGTACCAGCAGGCCGCTCGGGGATTACAAACCACCGGATCTGGGCGCTTGAATCCCAAACTTTCACCTCGACGTCGTTGGTGATCGCCAACCCGAATTCTGCCAGAACTGCGCGAGGCTCTCTTGCCGCCCGGCTGCGGAATGTCGGGTCCTTGTACCAATAAGGCGGTAGACCAAGGACCGGCCAAGGGTAGCAGGAGCAGAGGGTGCATATGATCAGGTTGTGAACTCCCGGCGCATTGGCAACAGCTCTCATATGCTCACCCTCTGCGCCCGCCATGCCCTCAGGTAGGCTCAATTCCGCGATCGCTTTGGGCGTGTCTTCTACGAGCCGGTCCTTGAAGGATGGATCGACCCAAGCTCTTGCCACGATCTTCGCGCCATTGAACGGTCCCATCTTCGTTTCGAAGAACTCGAGAACGGTGTCTACCGTGCTGTCTGTGATGACGCCCTTCTTGATGAGCAGGGCCTCAAGGGCTCGAACTCTCGCGGCGCTATAGGCTTCACGATCAGCCCGATACTGGAAACGGTCTTGCATTTCATTTCTCCAAGTTACGTTGTTGCTTACGCAGCCTTTGCCGTCGCGAGAGCTTCTGGCTGCCTGACGTAGTGTGCGTAGAGATCGGCGTAGAGCGAGAAGTTTGGTTCGGCGTTGCCGGGCCATAATTCGGCAGGATCGAACCGGACGCAGTAGACCGGCATCGCCGCTCCGATGCCGTCGGTGCCCGTGTCGCAGAGGTAGGTGTAAGCGCCCGCATAGACGGTTTCGATCGTGCCGGTCTTCTCCCGCAGAAAGCCAGGGAGGCGTGTGTGCTCGATACTCGGCACATTCAAGATCGATACTTGGTCGCCGGCTGAAAAATCGAATGTCACTGCGACATCACGCTTTGGACTGTCGCCCTCAACGAGATACTGCACGACCCGATCGTCGATCGCCTGCTCGCCATACGAGGGTAGCGATTTCTCAGGGGCGGCATAGTACTCTTCGGTAAGCGCGTCGAGTTCGTCGGCCGTGATATAGCCCTGGTCGATAAAGTACCCGGAAATTCCACCCAGCCACTTCTCGTAGTAACGATACTTGAAGTAGTCGAAAGGGTTGAGACTTTCCGCGCCTTTCCGAAGGTCTGCCCACGTCCATATCGTAGTGAAGGCCGAGGGTGTAGCGGGGAGGGGAAGCTGCGACGACAGAGCCATCATCGCGGTATGGATGCCAAAGATCCTGGTTTCCCATTGCTCGACGAACACCCGCGTCTCAGTGCTGACCGGGCCAAGTCCTTCCAGGCCGCCAAGATAGTGTTGAAGCTTCATTGCAAGGGTCCTTTCCTTTTCGTTTTCGGATTAAGCGGTTGCCGGCTTCTTGCCAGCCAAGAGGTTGGTCCCGATCTCGGAGAGCAATCCAAAGACCCCACCCAGGAGCATGGCCGCCATCGCTACCATCGTTGGATGGTTGAGCCCCGATGTGGTCACCGTTGTTCCGGTAGCCGCAGTGGTGCCGACCAATGACGCGAAACCGAATACGATCGCCGGCGGGAAGTTGAGTATCGGGATCGCGGAGACCAGAACCATTGCCGATGTGCCTGCACCGACAAGGATAGCTGCGAAGATCGGATGCTCGGGACCGAATTGGATGATTAGCAGCGTGATCGAGGCAATGATAATGCCGGTCCAGTTCGACACGATGGATTTGACAAGACCTTGCTGTCCCCCGCCACAGGCGAAGAAGGAGGCCCAGGCAATAAACGTGACCCAGACGGGCACTGGAAAAACAGTTGCGGTGATGTAGGTATCGATAGCGCCCAGTACGCCCAGGCTAATCATTGCGGCGATAAGTGGTGGCATTTGTCGTCTCCTGTTCTGAGATGGTTAGGATGCAAGTGCGGGGAGAGAGGAGAGGCAGCTTCCGACGCCTTCGCGCAGCATGGCCTCATCGATATTGCGCCCGATGAAGACGATCTCGCTGCGGCGCTTTTCAGAATGCGCCCACGGCTTGCCCGGGCGGCCTTCCAGTGTCATGTGAACACCGTGGAACACATAGCGTCGTGCCTCGCTCGAGAAGCTCAGTACGCCCTTCATCCGAAATAGGTCTTGGCCGATTTCCTGAACAAGGCGGTTGAGCCATGTATTGAAGAGGCCTGGATCAAGTGGCGCTTCCTCGCGAATGGCCACACAGCCAATAGACTTGTCGTGTTCATGGCTGTGTTCATCGAGTACAAGCGGGTCGATGCTAAGGATGTTTTTGAGATCAAACGCGCCGATATCCAAGACGTCGGCGGAGGCTATCTGGCAACGGCTCGTCCGAACGATACGCGCCAGCGGGTTCAACAGCCGCAACGTCTTCTCCGACTGAATTACAAGAGCGTCCGGCACCAGATCGGTCTTATTGAGTATGATCAGGTCTGCAAAACTGATCTGCTCGACGGCTTCGTCCTGTGTCAGCTGCTGCTCGACATGCAGCGCATCTACAACGGTCACGATCGCATCGAGCTGCAGGCGTGCCGAAAGAACTTCGTCCAGTATGAAAGATTGGATGACGGGGGCGGGGTCTGCCAATCCAGAGGTCTCGATAACAAAACGATCGATCTGCCGCCCCGATCGCAGGAGCTCTTGTATTGCGCTGATAAGGTCGTCCCTCACCGTGCAGCATATGCAACCATTGTTAAGTTCGACGACGGCGTCTTGAGTGTCCACTACGAGTTGCCCGTCAATACCGACCTCGCCATACTCGTTCACAATGACTGCAATCCGCTCGCTTGAGCTCTGTGAAAGTAGGCTGTTCAGCAACGTAGTTTTCCCTGCTCCGAGAAAGCCGGTGAGGATTGTCGTCTTGATCTTGGACATTGTGGCTCCGCAGCGAAGGCGCGGTTCTCCGTTCCCGGTGCGAGGCACGTTCCGGGCCTTCTGATCTGTATTTTGGACTGTCGCCGATCGAGCGGCTTGAGCTGGATTACAGGCCAATGCGTGTTATTGCACAACAGGCTGGGTGGTGCGTTTTCCGCCAAAGAAAGCGAAAATCGCGCCAATATATGCAGAAAAAATAGGCTAGATTAAATAATAGGCAGCAAAGACGTTTGTTAAGCAAGCTCTGCCTAATGTGTCGGCTTGCGATGATATAGGCTAATCAGGCTGCTTCGGTCGCGCCGCAAAGCAAAAGGGCTCGCAGCGAGCGAGCCCTTTCAGTTGAGTTATTGACGGCACCACAAATTAAACTTGAGCCCAGCCCCCATCTACCTGGAAATCCGCTCCGTTAACGTAACTCGCAGCCGGACTAGCTAGGAAAGCGACCACGTTGGCGATCTCATGCGGATTCCCGAAGCGGCCTGCCGGTACTTGAGCCGCGATCATGCCTTTGCGCTCTGAGGACATGATATCGGCTGTCCCCTCGGTATCAATGGGGCCGGGGCTGATCGCATTCACGCGGATGTTTCGCGATTTCAGGTCCGTTGCCCATACCCGCGCGAAGTTTCGTATTGCGGCTTTCGTTGCGGAATAGACGCTGTTTGCGGGCAGCCCTTTGCCCGCGACAGTGGACGACATCAAGATAACGGATCCGCCATCTGGGATCAGAGGTAGCGCTTTTTGGACCGTGAACACCAAGCCCTTCACATTAACGGAGAAAAGCCGATCAAATTGCTCTTCAGATATCTCGCCGATCGGTGCGAAGTCGATGATGCCCGCATTTGCGAAGACAACGTCTATTTTCCCCGCTCTCTTTCTGATCTCGTCAAAGAGAGCGTCGAGGTCGCCCAATCTCGATGTATCGCCGGTTATCCCGACAACGCCCTTTCCGATCTCTTTCGCGGCGGCTTCCAGCTCGGCGCTTCGTCGCCCCGTGATAACCACCTTTGCGCCTTCGTTCGCAAACTGCTTCGCCGTTGCGAAGCCGATCCCGGTGCTGCCGCCAGTGACGAGCACTACCTTATCTTCGAATGACATGCTCTTTCTCCGAAACGTTAGAGTCATTTGTTTTGTAACGATCGCTATGTTATGGATGAGGTGTCGCTCGGTCAACGTTTTATAATGATCGATACAAAATAGGAACGCCGATGGCTCGCCCGCGCAATTTCACAACCGAGGAAGTGCTCGACAAGGCGACAGAAGTATTCTGGCGCTGCGGTTATGAGGGGGCGTCGATATCGGAACTGAGCGACAAAATGGGTATGAGTCCGCCCAGCATCTACGGAGCCTTCGGAAGCAAGCGAGGCCTGTTTGATGAAGTGCTCAACCGGTATGACGCCGGTAGGCTGGTGTTTTTCAGTTGGATTAATGAAGCGACCTGCGCACGAGGAGTGGCGGAGCGCGCCCTCTTGGGGATTGCTGACGCGATGACAAAGGATCCTGGCAGGCTTGGTTGTCTTTTGCTCCAAGGGGGCGTCTCATGCGGACCGACTTCCAGCGAGGTTCCGACCGAGTTGGCTAGGAGGCGTAGGAAGCTTGAGTTGTCTTTAGCGAGCCGTTTCGAGCGCGCCAAAAATGAAGGTGATCTCACGGAGTCCGCGGATCCTAGTTTGATCGCGCAATATATTTCGATGGTTTGGGACGGCCTTGGAGTCAGGGCGGCCGCGGGGGCATCGAGCGGAGAGTTGCGGGAGATCGCTACCCTCGCGCTCAAGGCATTGCCGATCAGCTAGCTACTTCACCGATACATCGTGAATGTCGATTGAGACAGCCACTCGGTCCAGGATCGGTCGATTGTCAGCTCCCTTTGCGTAAACCCGACGCTTTGTAGGTATGACGATGCCGTCAAAGACTTTGGGATCCGTAGCATAATTCGCACTGGAGGTGCCACCGAGGACATCGGCGCTGTAGTCGTGCCGCTGGAGGATGCCAGTTTCGTCGAAATAAAAGATTTGCTCCGCCGAATGGCTCTCGATCACGGCGGGGAATGTGACCTTCAAGCGACGCCAAAGTTGGCCATCCTCCTCCCATGGCTCGATTTCTTGGGACCGGAACCCCTCCATTTTGAACAGGAACGGCGTCGTTAAGTAGGTCCAAAGCGCGTACCCCGCAAAATACAGGAGGTTCTGTCGATCCCAGGGTGTTGTGAGGCCATGACCCGCAAATGCCTTCCGTGGAGCAAAACGCTCGTCGATGATGCCTCCGGCTTCTTGAGAGATCACACGGGTGTGTGTCGGTTCGAAAATGCCAAGCTGGTCGGAATCGACGAACGGAGCAATTCCAGAACGCTGATGATGTGCATCCACCGTCACTCGCACGTCCAGGAAGACCCCCTGCCATCCTTTCAGGTCCGTTATTCCTGTTGCAGTGTAACCGACTGAGAGCTGATTGATTTTCTCCCAGCGTGCCCAGCCGCCGTGAGCTTCGATCGCGAGGTCCAGCAAATCCGACATTCAAAAACTCCGATAGTAAGGAAGGTTTAAATTTGAAACCCATCGACAGCTTGTCAGTTTTGGTTTAATTTTGCAACCGCATAAGGAGTGGACGATTTTGCACGGCAAGAAAACGGATCTAGCAAGCAAAAAATGTGGGATCGCGCGGAGCCTCAACGTCATCGGGGATTGGTGGACGCTGCTGATCGTCCGGGATGCCTTCAACGGAAGACGCCGCTTCAACGAGTTTCAAAAGAATCTAGGAATGGCGAAAAACATTCTCTCGAGCCGGCTCAAGAAACTTGTTGAGGAGGGGGTGTTCTCGGTGGTGGAGGACGACGGGTCGGGTTCGGGCCATAACTACGTTTTGACGCCTAAGGGAGAGCAGCTCTATCTTGTACTCGTCGCGCTGTGGCAGTGGGGAGAGAGCAACTGCAAGGAAGCTGGCGATCTCGACCACGAAATGGTGGATGCAAAAACGGCGCGTGCTCTGCCGCAATTGAAATTACTAGCCCACGATGGGCGCGAGTTGGGGCCGCGTGAATTCAAGATGAAGGCGATTTGATCTTGGGTCGGGGAAACTCAATGTTAATACATGTGTAATAGCACATGTAAAATACTGCGGAACTCAAAGCATTCACGCCGTGTAGTGCCTTACCGCAGCGCCCTTCTTTCAAATCCTTAGGAGCCGCTATGCAGCTGCGTGGCAGAATCTATTCCATCGTTAGCTTGATGGCCTTCGTCGCATTACTCATTGGCATAGTGGGAATTTACACCCTTACCGTCTATGACTCTCGTGTATCCGAGCTTCAAAACGTCGCTACCCGTGCAAAGATGGGCGAGCGCTTGAACCGATTGGTCACGGCAGTGGTCATGGATCTTCGCGGCGCTTATGGTGTGGCGACACCAGAGGATGCAAAGCCTTATGCGGATGGCGCGCTCAAATCTCTGGCGAGCATCGAAGACTTACTTCATAGATGGGAGCCGCTTGTTCCGACCAGCCAGCTATCCGATTTTAGCGGCATGGAAAGCACGGCGCGCGCGTTCGTCGAGTTGAGATCGCAGGCCGCCCGTATTGCGGTGAGCGAAGGACCTGATGCAGCGGAAGCGCTCGGCAACAAGGATCGTGCTAATCGCCAGCTTCTCCAGGCGGATATAGATAAGGTATCGCACGAGGACGAATCCAGACTGGAAAGCATCGCAACGGATCTCAAGGTCTTTCAGAGAGGCGTGCTTGTAACCACGCTTGCGGTAACCCTTGTGGGCGTGATCTTGGGAATCGCAGTTGCGTTCTACATTGCGACCTACCAGATAAGCCGCCCTATCCGGAACGTCACGAGGACGATGAAATGTCTGGCCGCGGGAGAACTCGACACGGCCGTGCCGTACGTAGGTCGTTCCGACGAAATCGGAGAGATGGCGGCAGCCGTCGAGGTTTTCAAGCGCAATGGCTCCGACGTGGAGCGGATGAGCGCGCAAGAGCTTGCCTCGCGATTGAGAACCGAAAAACTTCAAGCAGAGATGTCCAAAGTAGTGTCGGCTGCTGTCGGTGGTGACTTCTCCCTTCGTGTCACGCCTGAACACGGAGACGCGCGACTTAATTCCTTTGCTCTTGAGGTCAACGCGCTTCTTTCCTCCGTCGAAACAGGTGTTGATGAAGCCGGCCGCGTAATCGATCTTTTGGCTCAGGGAAATCTGACGAGCCAGATGTCGGGTGAATTCAAGGGAGTGTTTGCTCGATTACAGGAGAACGTAAACGAGACAATTGATCGCTTGCAGGAGACTATCTCCGACATCAACGCGGCAAGTGATACGCTCACTGGCAGCGGCACCGAGCTGCGTATCGCATCGGACAAACTTTCGAAGAGAACCGAGCAGCAGGCCGCGGCTCTCGAAGAATCATCCGCGGCGCTCGACGAAATCACGACGGTTGTCCGAGCCTCGTCCGCCAACGCAAGCCAGGCCAGTCGAATGGTTTCGGAGACACGGTCAACAGCAGTTGAATCCGGCGTCGTAGTCGGGAAGGCGATTGCTGCGATGGCTGATATCCGAAATGCGTCCAATGACATCACCCAAATCTTGAGTGTGATCGATGAAATTGCGTTCCAGACAAATCTCCTTGCTCTTAACGCTGGCGTGGAGGCGGCGCGCGCGGGGGAGGCAGGAAAGGGGTTCGCCGTCGTCGCGCAGGAAGTTCGTGAGCTAGCGCAACGATCCGCTGTCGCTGCGAAGGACATAAAGTCACTGATTAGCAAATCTGCGGAGAGTGTTCGGACAGGTGTTGACCTCGTTGAGCGGACAGGCGCGTCGCTACAGGCGATGGAAGATCAGATCGTGCAGATTGATACACTGGTGAACGCGATCGCCACGGCGGCTCGAGAACAGTCAACCGGTCTCAGCGAAGTCAACGTTGCAGTCAATCAGATGGACAACGTGACGCAACAGAATGCTGCCATGGTTGAAGAGACTTCGGCAACGACGTACCGGCTTTCCATTGAGGCAGAGGCGCTAGGCCGGCTGGTCGCGAGGTTCCAACTCCGTAATCAAGCGCAAATTCGCTCTCCAATTTCCGACCGGTTATCTGTTGTTATTGGTGGACGGTCTGAGCGCTAGCAAAACGAGCTTACCCATCGTTCGTTCGGAGACAAAACTTCCTTTTACTGCCAATGGGAGCGGTCGCTCCCTAGAAGAATGGAGTTAAAAATGAAAACGTCCCGTCAAATTGTTTTGGCTAGCAGGCCGATCGGTGAGCCGATCCTGCAAGACTTCCGTTTGGAGGAGGTGCCAATTTCAGGCGTCGGTAACGGAGAGGTTGCGCTGCGAACTCTCTATCTGTCGCTTGATCCGTATATGCGCGGACGCATGAGCGACGCCAAATCCTATGCAGCGCCCGTGCCTGTGAACGGTGTTATGGACGGCGAGACGATTTGCGAAGTGACTGAGTCGAAGCATTCGAACTACCGTGTCGGAGATATAGTGCGAGCACGTACCGGATGGAGAACGCACGCGACGTTGAGTGCCGATACGCTGAAACCCGTAAAAACTAATGGTGCGCCGCTCACGACCGCGTTAGGCGTGTTGGGAATGCCCGGGTTTACAGCGTACAGCGGTATGAAACTTCTGGGTCAACCCAAGTCGGGCGAGACGGTAGTCGTCGCGGCAGCCTCTGGCCCCGTCGGATCGCTTGTTGGACAGTTAGCGAAAATGGCGGGGGCGAGGGCGGTCGGCATCGCGGGCGGCGCTGAGAAATGTGCTCACGTAAAAGACGAGCTGGGTTTCGATGTCGCGATCGACCACCGTTCGAGCAGTTTTGCCGCAGAGCTGGAAGCTGCGTGTCCGCAGGGGATCGACGTCTACTTCGAAAATGTTGGAGGCCACGTCTGGGATGCAGTCCTTCCGTTGCTGAACAGGTTTTCCAGAGTGCCAGTGTCAGGTTTGATTGCGAATTATAACGATCCGGAAAGCGCCGGGCCCGACAAGCTGCCGGCAACGATGAACGCAATTCTACGTCGAAGCATTCTGGTGCGGGGATTCATCAATTATGAATTTGAGAACGAACACTACGATGCTTTTCTAGCTGAGCTCGCACCTAAGGTCGCGGCTGGTGAGATTAAGTATCGCGAAGATATCGTTGACGGCTTGGAACACGCGCCCGGCGCCTTCATTGGGATGCTTAGCGGCAAGAACTTCGGGAAACTTCTTGTGAAGGTGGCTCAGGACCCTTGACTCGTTCGTTGCTACACGCTCGTCACGAATAGGCGGCGTGTAGCATGTTCAGGCGGCTGGCCTCTCGGCGGCGTCGGCGAGGAGAGTCTCTGTTGCGGCTTTTGCAGCGTGAAAAGGTCGGGAGTTGCCGTACGCCTGCGACAGCAGAAGGGCACCTTGGAAGAGAACCGTAATCTGCATCCCCAAGGTTTGGGCCTCTGCAAGGCCGGCTTCTTGGCATAAACTCACAAATTGCGCCTCAACATAAGCGCCGAGCTCGCGACACTTGAGCAGCAGTCGCTCGCTTTGCCCCGGGAATTCCTGTGAGCCGCGGATTGCAAGACATCCGCGGCACTCCGCCTCAAGCATCTCTCGCCTGGTGTTGAAGCACATCAAAATCTTTGCCCTTGCTTCGAGGCCGGAGGCGTGCACGGGTTCAAAAAGTGTTTTCCCCACGGAAACAGCGTAGGTCGCGAGAACCTCTTCGATGAGCTCATCTTTCGAAGGGAAGTATTTGTAGAGCGTCCTCTTCGAAATCCCACTTCCGGCGATAACGGAGTCAACTCCCGTCGCAAGAAACCCACCGTCGTAAAAGCGAGCTAAAGCAAGCTCGACGATCTCGCTTCGTTTTGCGGGCTGCGCACTTCCGGTCATGGCGTGTCTCCTTCCAGAGCCCAGATAGCACGTGGGATTGACTCGGTAAACCGATCTGTTTACCGATGGAGTGTAAACAGATCGGTTTACTTTGTATTTAACAGCAGGATCGCGTTGACGGTCGAGAGGGTTAAAATGTCTGTAAAGGGTAAGATCGTCCTGGTTTCCGGGGCTAATCGAGGGATCGGTGCCGCAACCGTCCACGAACTGCTCCGTGCAGGTGCGAAGAAGATCTACGTTGGGGCTCGGCGTATCGAATCCCTGCCGGATTTCGGAGATGGGCGTGCAGTGCCGCTGCAGCTGGACGTCACCAGCGATACCTCTGTTGAGCAGGCAGCCAGCATTGCCGGCGATACGGAGGTTCTCATCAACAATGCGGGCACGCTCGCTTTCACCAACTTTGTCACTAGCAGCTTCGAAGACCTCGATGGCGACATGCAGACCAATTACTATGGCACGCTCAGAGTAATCCGGGCTTTCGCGCCCGCGTTGATCGCTCGCGGTTCCGGCACCATCGTCAACGTCGTCAGCATCGTTGGCCTTGTTTCAGCGGCTCCCTTGGGTGGATATTCCGCGTCGAAGGCTGCATTGCATTCGTTGACGCAAACTCTCCGTGGTACGCTCAAGGCTTCGGGGGTCGACGTGCTTGGTGTGTATCCTGGTCCGATCGAAACCGACTTGGCCAAAAACGTCCCGCTTGCAAAGGTTGCGCCCGAGCATGCGGCAAAGAACATCGTGGAAGGCATTGAGAATGGTGCGGCATACATCTTCCCAGACCCGACTGCGCTTCAAATCGAGCACCTCTGGGCAAATGATGGCCGGAACCTCGAGGCTGCCATGGCTGGCGCTGAGTAAGACGGCTTTTTAAAGGCGTTGCCCCGCCTCTGGTCTGATTTGGATGCAGTCGTCATTGGACAACTGCATCCATTGTAGACCCCGGGTGATGAACCCGGCGTTGTCGTCAGATGCCTATTTATATCAAACGCTGCAGCTCTTCTTTGTAAAAAGGTTGCAATTCGCTCCACCGGCCATCGCGGATTTTTGCTGGCCAGTCCGGATCGCTGATCAAAGCCCTTCCCACCGCAATCAAGTCGAACTCCTCGCTCCGCATTCTGGCGACAAGCTCATCCAGCGTACCGATCGGAGCCTCGGTCGACGAACCTCGAAGCTGTTCGAGGAAATCGCCGCCGCCGAGGCCGACCGATCCGACGCTGATCGTGGGACGGCCGGTCAATTTGCGGGTCCATCCCGCCAAGTTTAGGCTTGCCCCCTCAAACTCAGGCTCCCAAAACCGCCGCGTCGAGGCGTGAAAAACACTGACGCCCGCATCCGCCAACGGGCCGACTATCTCCTCAAGCTCGAAAGGGGACGAAGCCAGGCGCGCGCTGTAGTCCTGAAGCTTCCATTGTGAGAATCTGAAGATCAGTGGGAAGTCTTCGCCGACGGCTTCCCGAACGGCCCTGACGACCTCAGCGGCGAAAAGCGTTCGCGCCGGGACGTTTCCGCCATAGCGATCAGCACGGGAATTCGCGCCAGCCCAGAGGAATTGGTCCAGCAGGTATCCGTGCGCCCCATGAAGCTCGACAGCATCGAACCCGATTGAGCGCGCCGCGGTTGCCGCTGAGGCAAACGCGGATATCGTGTCCGCAATATCGCTATCCGTCATCGCAAGGGCCTTCCCGTTCGACGAAGGTCCCTCTGAGGGCGCGCCTGGTTTTGGCCCCGTTCCATTGGCTCGAAGAATGCCTTGATGCCACAATTGCGGAGCTATTCGTCCGCCGGCTGCGTGGACCTCTTCAACGACATGGCTCCAACCTCGAAGGCTATGCGGATCGTGGAAATTTGGAATGGAGGTGTCATTCGATGCCGCGTCGCGGTGCACTGTCGTGCCTTCGGTGATGATCAGGCCGACGCCACCTTCCGCTCGTCGTCGATAGTAACGAGCTACGGCTTCGTCCGGTACGCCTCCGGAGCTAAAACGTCTGGTCATCGGTGCCATGACGATCCGATTTGAGAGTTCCAGTCGGCCGAGTTTGAAGTTCGAGAAAAGTGGACCAGTGTCCATGATGCACCTATTTCTAAATCCAGTAGAGGCGGCGAAGCAACGAAGATCTGCTGCTTCGCCGTTTGCAGCTAGCGGTCTCTCAGGCTTCTTCGTGGAACAACACTCGACGACCCTTGATTTTCCCGGCGCGGAGCGCGGCAAGGCCGTCGTTGACGTTGGTCTCGTTGAACGGCGCGGTCGTCACGGGGATTGGCCGGATGTTGCCTCCGCGAACGTGGTCCACCAGGTCCTTAAGTTCGCCGAGCGATCCGACGTAGGATCCTCGTATCGTGAATTGGCGAAGCGATAGCACCGCGAGAGGAATGCGCATTTCGCCACCAAACAAGCCGACGTTCACGTAGGTCCCCCCTGGAGCAAGAACTTCGAACGCAAGGTTGGAGGTCTGATCTGACCCGACGAAGTCAATGATGGCTGTTAGGCCGCCGGTGGCAGCGAGCAGGTTCGATGTCGCCTGAGCTTTCGTGCTGTTCACCACGAGGTCCGCGCGATACTCATCATGGGCAAGTGCCAGTCTGTCATCATCGATATCGATTGCGACTACCTTCTCGAATCCCGTGCCTTTTGCGATCGAGAGGCCCATTAGACCGACGCCTCCCATGCCGATGATGCCGACCCAGCCGCGATTTGCCGGGACCTTCTGTAGTGCCGAGTAAGAGGTGAGACCAGAACACGCGTAGATGCCGCCGATCGTGGGATCAATTCCTGTTGCGTCAACAAGGTATTTCTCGTCGCGAACGACAACCTTGTCGCCATACCCGCCCGGCCGTTGCAGGCCCAAATTCTGCGGCGTTTCAATACACGCGTTGTCCAAGCCCGCCTTGCAGGGCGCACATTCTCCACACCCGATCCAAGGGTACACGATCACCGGTCGCCCAATATCCTTGGCGGTCAGCTTAGCCAACGGCCCGAACGCTTGGATGTATCCGAAGATTTCGTGCCCCAAGGTCAGAGGAAGCTTGGCGCCGGCTGCCTCCAGCGGCAACTTCGCATCGCCGCCGAGGTTAATGTGGCCATTATGGAAGTGGACGTCTGAATGACATAGTCCACATGCGTGAACTCGGACGATGACTTCGGTCGCAGTCGGAACAGGGTCAGCGAAGATCTCTTCGGCAATCTGGCCACCGAACTCTTTCAATTGATAGCTTTGCATTGGGTGTCTCGTTGATGATGCGGTTGGGAACGCGCCGCAGATTAGGATGCAGGGGGCGGCCACAATCGGCATTGCTTTCGCTTTGCGTCATCCGGCCGCACCCAGCTTTGGGATGGCAGCTTCCACAGCACCTTAGGTCGGAAGGATCAGGGCTTTCGTTTCAAGAAATTCTCCGAACGCGACCGCACCCCATTCGCGACCGTTGCCGGACTTCTTGTATCCTCCGAAGGGAGCTTGGGGATCTTCGCCCGCGCCATTGATGTAGACCATGCCCGCCTCAATACGGGCCGCGACGTTGCGCGCTTCGTCCACGGAACCCGCCTGCACATAGGCACCCAAACCATATTCTGTGTCATTGGCAATGGCGACAGCGTCGTCCACGTCTCTGTACGCGATCATGCATAGCACGGGCCCGAAAATCTCCTCTTGGGCGATCGCCATCTCGTTTCGGACCCCGGCAAAGACTGTAGGCCTGACGTAATATCCAGACGAAAGTCCTTCGGGACGTCCTTCTCCGCCTCCGATGACTTCAGCGCCTTCCGCGATACCCTTGCCGATCAAGGACTGAACCCGCTCCCACTGACGCTTGGAGACGACGGGTCCCATGTCGACATCACCCTTTGGGTCGCCGATCTTGAGGGAAGTAACGACTTCTCGCGCCACCATTTTGGCTTCTTCGATCTTCTCAGAGGGAATGAGGATACGTGTAGGTGCGTGGCAGGTCTGTCCCGAGTTCATCATCAGCCGATGAATGTTCTCGGTCACAGCCTTCGCCAAATCGGCGTCCGGAAGAACAATGTTCGGCGATTTCCCGCCAAGTTCCTGGTGAACGCGCTTCACGGTATCGGCGGCGCGCTTGGCGACATCGATCCCTGCCGCAGTCGAACCGGTGAACGAAACCATGGCAATACCTGGATGCGCGGAAATCGCTGCTCCAACAGTCGGCCCGTCACCATCCACGAGGTTGTACACGCCGGCTGGAACGCCGGCCTCGTGGAAGATTTCCGCGAGGATATGGGCGCTGAACGGTGCAATTTCCGAAGGTTTATGAACGCTGGTGCAGCCCGTCGCGAGGGCAGGGACCACTTTGACCATGATCTGATTGATCGGCCAATTCCACGGCGTCACCATCCCGACAACGCCGATGGGCTCGCGCCTGATAATGGTTCGGTCGCCTTGGGGATATTCGAATTTATAGTCTTTCAGGACCGCCACGGCCGTCTGCAGATGTAAATATCCCGCGCCCGCCTGAACGTCTTTCGCGAATTTCTTTGGCGCGCCCAGTTCTTCGGTCAGCGCGTCCGCCAAGTCGTCCATTCGTCGGCCGTAAACTGAAAGGATGCTTTGTAATAAGTTGAGCCGCTCCTCTCGTGTTGTCTTGGAGAAAGTCTTAAAGGCCTTCGCCGCTGCTGCCACAGCTGCATCGACATCGGCTGCCGACGCTAGCGTGATCTGTCCAGCCACTTTTTCGGTAGCGGGATTTATAACGTCAGAAATTCGACCTCCCGTCGGCTTGACCCAAGCGCCGTCGATGTAAGCACGCGTATAGTCTCTCATAGCTTCCTCCTTGCGAGATTGCGGGCGGGCCCATCCACGTGGGCTAGCCAGTGTTGGAACGCCGCCAACTTATGGAATGGCGGCCAGTATGCCGACGGGTCTTGCTGCGTACCCCCTGTACGCAAGCAAGGCTCGTGTCGGCCCGCGCCAGCATGAAGACCAGCACGAGGAAAATAAATACGGGCATATGCCCATAAATCAATGCACGTAATTGTGAGTTTCTGGCAATGCTGAAAATCACTGCGCCTGAAATCTTTCGGCACAAGACCAGCGCCGAAGGCCCTAGAAACTCCAAAAGGAGGTGTGCTACCTGCACACATTTGGAAAATTCGCGTTGATAGGAAAACGCGAGCGGTTAAAAAAATTGAGCGTCGGTAAAAATATACCTTGCAGAGTATAATGGGGAGCCTATATCATGAAGGACAAGCAGGAACGCTTCGGAATATTCGTTGACCGCCTACGGGACCTCCCGGCCGCCGGCACGCATGACGAAGCGTTCAAGATGGTTTGCGATACCCTCGAGGCAGTGGAGGATGAGTTTTCAGGGATTATATCAAATTCTGCCGCGTATCAGTCCGATGGCCGAATGTACCCACCACAAACAGACAGCGTTAGAGAGGTTCCCGGGAATGCCGGCGTAAAGCGCTATCGATCGAGAGCGCATAATACTCTGATTGGGGGCAACGGGGCCATAAAGATTATTACTACGGGCGCAAATACGAATGTGATCCTGGACAAACCAGGCTCGGATGGGAAAGGTACGGGAATATGACGACGCTAGATGTTCTACACGAAGCCGTTGAACGCCTCCGCAAACTCGATTTTTCGGTAGAAGTGGACAGTCCATCCGATCAAAGCGGAGAGACATTCCTCGACATTGCGAAGGGGGACTTCATTACCCAAGTTTCGTTTAGGCCCAATCTTGGAATCGGTATCTTTATTTCGGAAGCAGCGTACGGCCAGAGGCCTGACGAAGTTTACCGAAACGCTGAAAAGGCTGCCAACAGAGTTGAACAGCTGTACCGACAGTTCGAAAAGTCTGGCTCCATCGGCTATCTCACATTGTTGGACATGCGGAAGCTAAACAAATTCTCGCAGGTGGAGTTGGCGGAGGCGCTGGCGATAAAGCAGCCGTCGGTAAACCGTATCGAAAAGCGCGAGAACGTTAAATTCGAAACGCTGGTGAAGTTAATTGCAGCGATGGGCGGCCGACTTGAAATGCGGGTAGTGTTCGACGAAATGGAAGCCCGATTGGAGCTGCCAACCATCAAAGACGCTGCCGAAATCCCGACACAGAAAGTGGGATGATTATGACTGCGCCATCCCTCAATCTCATCGTTCTAAGGGCGGCAAACCCCGGTTTGCTCGCATCCTTCTACAGTAATCTTGGGTTCCAGTTCGAAGTCGAGAAACACGGGACAGGACCGGAACACCTTGCTGCAAATACAGGCGGTTCGACTTTCGAGATCTATCCAAAGACCACAGCTGACTCTGATACCTCAGCGGTTCGACTGGGTTTTCGAGTAGGCTCGATCTCCCAAATCCTGGGTGATCTTGGCGACAAAGTTGACGTCATCACGTCTCCTTCCCGGTCCGAGTGGGGAATGCGTTGTGTGCTACGAGATCCTGAGGGTCATAAGGTGGAACTGGTCGAGTAGGACCTTGCTTGTGCTGGGCCCAGCATCGCGAAATTCAGGAAGCGGTTCATACATCCAAATCCGAATTCGTGCATTTTATCAGGCAGCCCTCAGGATATCAGCGCTAACCGGTTTCCCCAGATACGGTGAATGCGGAGTTCTCTGGGAAGCGACATCTGCGTAGCGGCTTCCACCCCTTCGACCAAAATCGTGTTTCCCGCTTCCGGATCACCGCGCTCATGTCCTGAAGAGTCCGCGCGGATTCAAGCAATCATGGAGAAATGTTCTGTTGATCTTGGCGGTTAGTTGCTAGGCGGTTGCGGCGTCCGTGATGCGAAGAAATATGCAACGATCGATGCGAGGATCGCAGACACCGCATTTGAATCGATGACCTTAGTAATACCGAGAAACATCGTCGCAGGTACAACGATCATAATGCCCGCAAAAGGGAGGATGTGGGGCGCGAGAGGGCTTTCCGGTCCAATTCTTCTTGCGATCAACACAAACCCTATGATCAGCAGTGCGGACAGGACAAAGACGCCCCCAGTCTGTGTTTGAGCGCCCCGCAAGATTTCCAACAACCCGTGCATTTCAAATCTCCCCTCTGATCTGCAAAATACTTACCTCTGGTGTAGAAGAATTCAATTCCTCCAGAGGTTGAGTGCCTAGCATTCGACGTTCGCTTGCATGTGGGCTGGCAGTTCGGTTTACCCCATTGGGAAGCAGTTTACCCTCCCGCCGTAGCAAGGCGCGACGGCGCTGGGGCGTTGTTTGAAAGACAGCCTCACTCGGCCCCCGCTTGTGTTCCTCGATGACGCCAGACGAAGCTGCCATCCATTACTCGGTCCTCCGCAGCGAGCGCTCTGATACACCCATGGAGAAGTTCGTCGGTTTGCCGGGATTTCGATAGCCTCGGCTGCAATCCAGAGGAAAAGTCTGCCGCACCTCTTCCAAGCGGCAGGCCCTCTCAAATTGGTTGGCGCGCTTCAGCGATGGGCATCTGGCGGTCAACGCGTCGCCAGCCAGCACGTAGCATATCGACGGCTTAGACCGACTGCATTGCCGAACACGACCAGTAAACCTTGAACACTTGTCGAACTCCTTCTCATCAGTCGACAGAATCAACTGGGACCGGATTTCGGACATGACGGGCTCCAATGGCAGAGCGTTTGCAAATTTCCTTTCATGAATCGAGAAGGTGATCTAGTTTGCAAGAGACAAGTCAGAAAGTGGGGAGCTTTTCATGCCAAACGACGACGTGGTGCAGCGCGTGTGGTCCGCTATCGACGAGGAACGCGATTGGGTGTCGAAGCTGACACAGGAGATCGTCCGCATCCCGTCGGTCAATCCGAAATTTCACCTCGATCCCAAGCAAAACCGAGAAACCGACGTGCAGCGCGTCCTCGATCGCGAGCTGACGGCGATTGGTTTTGAGACCAAGCAATGGGAAGTTTTTCCCGGCAGACCCAACCTTTTGGGAAGCATCAAGGGTAGCGAGGACAAAAGCCTTATCCTTTGCGGCCATATCGATGTGGTGCCAGTAGGGGATCCAGCGAGGTGGACAGTCGATCCTTTTGGCGGTGAGATTAAGGATAACCGGCTATACGGCAGAGGGTCGATCGACATGAAGGGCGGCGTAGCCGCGTGTGTCGCGGCAGTTCGTGCGATCCGTCAGGCCGGCATCGAGCTCGAAGGTAGGTTGTCGATGCATGCAGTTGTCGACGAGGAGGCCGGTGGCTTCGGAGCAATGGATGCCGTGAAGCGAGGCGAGCTAGCAAAAGCTGTGCTTGTGGCGGAGCCGACGTGGGGTGACGTATTGCCGGCGGAAGGCGGTCTTGAGTGGGCGAGGGTAACTATACGCGGGCGGACCGCTCATTCGGCGTGGCGTTACAACGAGATATATCCACAGCGGCATGAGGCAGGAAGGCTTGAGCCGGGGATGAATGCGATCGAAATTGCCTCACGGTTCATCTCGGCCCTGAGACAGTACGAGCTCGATCGGACGCGTGCGGCCTCTCATCCATTGCTTCCAGTCGGGATGAACACGATCAACGTCGGCGTCATGCACGGCGGTGCAGGGCTCGGCGACAACGGGCTTCCTATCACGATGACCAATCCGGCAATCATCCCGGACATCGCCGTCATCGACTTGGACATGAAGTTCCTCCCGTCCGAGACGTCCGCCCAATACCGCAAGGACTTCGAGGCTTTCGTCCATCACTTCGCGCAGACCGACGCATGGCTTCGCGAACATCCGCCGACCATCCAATGGGAACTCGGCGGCCTTCATTTCCCGCCTCTCAATACAGCGGCGGACCATCCCTTGGTCACGTCGCTCGTCAATCGCAAGGCGCAAACCGGACGCAAACCCGATATCAAGGGGTTCGTTGCTGTTTGCGACGCCGCCCACTACGCCGGCGCTGGAGTGGACGGTGTGATTTTCGGACCGTCAGGAGACGGGTTCCATGGCGATGATGAGTATGTCGATATCGACTCACTCGTTGAAACGACCAAGGTCATCGCCGCCAGCATTATCGACTGGTGCGGGGTTCGCTAGCTTCGGCTGATGCACCGGCTCCATTGCCTCTCAGTCGGCCCAGCGATCTGAAGATCGTTTGGGCCGCACCGGCAAGACCTGACGGGTAGACCAGCATCACCGCGATAATCAGCACTGCGGTGATTATCGGTCGCCAAGCCCCGAAGTCCGCCATCGACTCCGAGAAGATAGTCAGCACGAACGATGCGATGATCGCGCCGTAGATCGTGCTGGTGCCTCCGAGCAGCACCATCGATAGAATGATTGTCGACAGGCTCATGCCGAAAACGTCGACGGAGGCATTCCGCTGGTAGGCCGCGTAAAACGCTCCCGCAACACCCGTGAAGAAGGCACTGGCAGCCAGCGTGATCACCCGCTGACGGGCGAGGGAAATGCCACGGCTGACCGCGTATTCCTCGTTATCCCTCAGGGCGATGATACTCGCGCCGACTTTCGACCGAACGAGCACACGCAGGAAGATCGTGCTCAGCAATAGGACCCCGAGGGCTATGTAGAAGTAGCCGAACTTCTGATCCCTGATCAGGTTGTGACCCGGAATGTACAGGCCTTCGATCCGAACCATGCCTTGGGTGCCACCCGTGATGTCGGACTGGCTGAGAACCAACTGCATCACGAGCTGCGCAAATCCAAATGTTACGAGAATGATGTAGATGCCTTTTAGGCGCAGGATCGGCAAAGTGACCAAGATGGCGGCGAACGTTGAGATGACGCCGCTCGCCGCCAGCGCCAGCCATGGATCCAGCCCGAGGAACTTGGTCAGGAGACCATACGTATAGACACCGATTCCGAAGAGGGCGAGATGGCCGAAGTTGAAGACACCCCCGTAGCCCAAACTCAAATCCCAGTTGGAGGCTATGATCGCATAGATGAAGGCCATTATCAGAATGTGGCGGCTGTAGCTGTCGGATACGACTAACGGGAGAAGCGCCAACACGGCGAACCCGAGCAACATCAGGACCGCCTCGTCCTGCCAGCGGACTCGGCCAGGGCTTGCGGTGTTTTCGCGGTTGAACATTAGGCCAGACCCCGTGTTTTGCTGGAGAACATGCCCTGGGGGCGGATCATAAGGGTAACAATCAAGACCGCGAATAGAAGCGCGGGTGTCCAGTACAGACCGAAATAGTAGCTGCAAATGGCTTCGAAGAAGCCGATGAGGTAGGCCGCGAATATCGGCCCGGTGATACTTGAGAGACCGCCAAAGACGACGACGATCAGCGCTTTGAGGAGCGGGTCTGCACCCATCACCGGAGACATGAACCGATAACCTCCCAGGAAAATTCCGGCGAGGGCGGCTAGTCCTGCGGAGATGGCGAAAGCCAGCCCGTAAAGGGCGCGCACGTTCAGCCCGACCAGCAGGCTTGCATCCTCGTTTTGTGCAACGGCACGGAGCGCCAGCCCAAGACGGGTCTTATGAAGGAACAGCCAGAGGCCCAGCAGCACAAACGGCGTGATGAGGATAATCGTCAGCTGATGCAGGGAGATGCCGACACCAAAGATCATGGTATTGCCGTCGCCCAGTGCAGGGAGTTGCTTTGAACGCGGTCCCCAGATCTGCAAGGCACCATTCTCGACAAGCGATGCCGCTGCAAGAGTGGTGATCACGACCACAAGAACGATGTTCGGTCTTCCGATGAGAGGGCGGACGACCGTCGCCTGGAGCGCCCAGCCAAATCCAGCCATAAGGAAGACCGAAAGCGGCAGAACCACAAAGAAGGGGAGTCCGAGTTCGGTGAGCTGCCAGGCGACATACGCGCCGAGCATCATCAAAACGCCATGGGCAAAATTGAAAACCCCGATGGTCGTCCAGATAAGGGCCAATCCCACGGCCATCACTGCGTACAGCGAGCCTTGGAAGAGACCTCCCGCGAAAATCTGTGCGGCGGCGTCCATTGTTTGTATCCTCGCTGGCTACTTGCCAAAGTAAAGCGACATGATCTCGCCGTGGTCCATCGTCTGGCCTGGCTTGATTTCCGCGCCGACTTCGCCGTGGTTTATCAAATAAAGGTGCTGACTGAGCTCGAGTAGGAATTCCACGTCCTGCTCCACGCAAATGATGGGAACACCGTGGCCGGATATCCTGATAACAGCAGCGCAGAGCTCCTCTTTCACCTTGGGCGAAAGGCCAAGCGTAGGCTCGTCAAGAATGAGCATCTTGGGGCAGCTCATAAGCGCGGTCGCGATCGAGACCATCTGGCGTTCACCGCCGGAAAGTGTCCTGACTTTCTGTGTCCATCGCTCCTTCAGCTTAGGAAAGATATAAAGAACCTCTTCTCGGCTAGCCGCTTCGCGTTGCCGCGCGGCGTTCGTATAAGCGCCAAGCGAGAGGCACTCGCCGATCGTCAAGTCCGGGAAAAGCCGGTTGCCCTGCGACACGTGGATTACGCCAAGCTCGACGATCGCTTTCGGGGAGAGCGTCGTGAGATCTGCTCCATTGAACGAAATGGACCCGCTGCGCGGCCTGATCAGGCCCGACACAGCTCGCAAGAGGGTCGTTTTGCCGTGGCCGTTTGGTCCGAACAGACCGACGTTGCCATGCGCACCAATTGCCAGGCTGATATTGTGCAGAACATCGATGCGACCGTATCCGCACGTGAGATCACGGATCTCCAAAAGTTGGGTCATGCGTCGTGTCTCCTCGTGCCGAGGTAGGCTTCTACGACACGCGGGTCGCCGATGACTTCTCTTGGATCTCCCGATGCAAGAACCTTTCCCTGGTTCAGCACGAGAAGTTGCTGCGAGAGTGTCATCAAGAATGTCAGAACGTGCTCGATCAGCACGATCGTGATGCCTTGTTGTGCTATCTGCTGGATCAGCCCGATCGAAGTCTCGATCTCCGGCTTGGTCAGTCCGGAGGCAGGTTCGTCGAGCAAGAGTATCTTGGGCTTCATGGCGACCGCGGTCGCCAGCATAAGGCATTTGCGATCGAACACCGAAAGCTCGTCCGCCAGCCTGCCGAACGATCGTCGATTCAGGCCGACCAATTCGAGGGCCCCCTCGGCACTCTGGCGATTCACCGCCGAGCTTTGATCGGGTTTGCCGTATGTCGCAGCAATTACGGCATTTTCGAAGACCGTCAGCTTGTCGAAGCTGGTCTCACGCTGAAAGGTGCGCGCGAGACCACGCTTTGCAAGCTCGGGGGCTCGCATTCCAGTAACCGCGTTGCCCTCAAAGATCACCTCGCCTTTGTCTGGCGCAAATGGAATGTTGGTGATTGCGTTGAAGAGCGTGCTCTTGCCGCTTCCGTTGGGGCCCGCGATTCCAAATATGGAACCCGCTTCCACCGTGAACGACACATCATCCAAGGCCTTGAGCGAACCAAAGGCCTTGGAGACGTTCCTGACTTCCAGGAGATTCATCGAGCTTACTTCATCCACGGCTGTGGCTTGAACTCGCCAACTGCATAGGCGTTCGGAGAAATCAGGGTGCGTTTTCCGTCCCAGATCTGGAAGAACGTCAGCGGAATGTAATCGTCACCCTGCATTGCCAGATGGGTCGCGGGATCAAACTTCAGGCGGCCCGCCACCGTCTGCTTGTCCGTTTCCCCGATCGCCTTCTCGATAGCGGCGTGATCCGTTGGATCGCCGACCTTCTTGAGGGCGTCGTAGTAAACGTTGACGATTTCATAGAGAGCGACGCCATACGTGCCGCTTTCCACACCATACTTGTCCTTGAACTTCTTGCCGACCTCTTCCGCGCGCGGGTTCTTCGGCGATACGAGCGATCCGCCGAGCAGGTTATAGATAACCCCGTTCGACTTTTCCTTGGTCAACTCAACGAACTCCGGCACGCTGGGAGCGTATTGGAGAAAGACAAGGCTGTTCGTGGGTTGTTCAAGGAACTGCGTCAGGAAGGCGGCCGAATTGCCGGAGAGGTAGTCCGTGTTGATCACCACGTCCGGCGGAGCCTGACGAACCTTTGCGAGGATCGACCGCCAATCCGTCACTTCGCCGAATGGCACCATCTCGTCTACGGTAAGCTTCCAGCCTTTTTCGGCAAAGGTCTTCTTCATCCCTTCCGAGATCGTCTTGGAATAGGCGTTGTCCGAAGACACCATAGCAACGGTCTTGTTCGGCAACTTGATCTTGCCATCTGCCGCGAGCTTCTCGATGTATGTGGTGACATCCGTGTTGTACGCGTCGAACGACGGCGTCCAGGACCAGCAGCAATTGTACTTGCCAGGATCGGGCGCGATAATGTCGCGCGTCTGCTGCGAGGTGGCTGCGATGATATATGGCATATCCGCTTCGGCCATAGTGTCGATTTCGAAGTTCGTGAGGCTTGCGTACCCGGTCAGCATGAAGTGCACGTAAGGATCGCCGATAAGGCGCTCCACCGCGCTCGTCACGTTTCCTGCTGATTGATCCTTTACGTCGCCAACAACAAGTTCAAACTTGTCACCGTTGAATCCGCCAGCTGCGTTGAGTTCATCGACTGCAAGCTGGGCACCGCGCTGAAACTCCTGGCCGTCAGCACTTGCCGGACCGGTAAGCGGTGCGAGAAGTCCTATCTTGATCGTCGCGGCGTGCGCGATCGATGACGTGCTGGCTAAAGTCGCAGCAAGCGTTGCGCCCACGAGGACGGACTTCCAACGTGTTGAAATAGCGATGGTCATTTAAGTTCCCTTTTATGATTGGCTTTTTTCAATATAAGCATGGCTTTCAAATTATGAAAAGAAGATTTCATTGACGAGGCCAGTAGAATTCGTAACTTGTCAGCCAAACTTGCGGAGAAGCAAATGGCAGACGACGTGAAGAAGCTCGAGACATCACATGCGACGATCGCCTATCGGGAGAGCCTGGGGTCCGGCACGCCTTTGGTGATGATCCACGGGAACAGCAGCAGCAGCGCTGTCTTCAGGAACCAGTTGACTGGCGAAATCGGTCAGAAGTTTCGCGTAATCGCGCCGGACCTTCCTGGGCACGGCGACTCGTCCGATGCGTATGACCCAAAGCGCAGCTACAGCATGGAAGGCTACGCGGAAGCGATCACGGAATTTTTGGCGAAGCTGGGCGTCGAGAAGGCCGTCGTGTTCGGATGGTCGTTGGGCGGTCACATCGGTCTGGAAATGATATCCAGATTTCCGGGAATGACCGGCCTGATGATCACAGGCACCCCTCCGGTCGCACCTGACGAAATAGCAAATGGTTTCAAACCAAGCGAGCATATGCATCTGGCGGGGCAGCAGGATTTCACACCCGCAGACGTGGAGGCATATGCGCGAAGTACATGCGGCGAACCGTTCGAGGCCTTCTTCCTAGACGTCGTCGCGCGTACGGATGGCCGTGCAAGGCGGAACATGTTCGAGAGCTTCGGAAGCGGCACGGGCGACAATCAGCGGGAGATCGTGGCCAAAGCGACGCTTCCTATTGCTGTCGTTAACGGGGCAGACGAGCCTTTCGTCAACCTCGACTTCGTGTCGGGTGTGGAGTTCGGAAATCTCTGGGAGGGGGAGGCCTACCGGATCGAGAATTCCGGTCACGCTCCATTCTGGGATCGCCCCACGGAGTTCGATCCCTACCTGTTGCGGTTTGCGAACGAGGTTTCGCGCTAACGCGCCCGCGTTATGTCAGCGACCTGAAAAGGTGGTCCGCCCATCTCGCCTGTCCGTCGGCGGACCCGATCAGATCCTGCCGAATCTCGACAAGGACCGCGTCCAAGCCGCGGTCCCCACCGTGGACGGGTATAGCGTAGTCGCTTGTCCGCTCGATCACGTAGGGCACGTTCGCACCGACGTTCAGTCCAGTTACGCGCTTGAGACGGTCGATGAGATCGGCTCCAAATTCCGTCGACTTGTCAAAGAGTATGCCAGCATCCCACGAGCGCGCCTCCCCAAGAAATACCGGCGTGAAGGAATGGATCGCGACGATCTTCGTGGGTCGTCTATCTTTTTCACGGCGATCCAAATGTGCTGACACCGCCGCCTGAAACGGCGTGAATATTCGGTCGATCCGCAGTTGGCGATCGCCGGGGCTGAGGTGGACGTTACCCGGAACATCCGTAGCTTCCGACCGGACCGGGATGCTCGTCGCGCTCTCGATTGGCCGATTCAGGTCAATCAGAAGCCGCGAATATTTTCCGATGAAACAGGGGGCGTCCAAGAGCGCGGAGAGGGATCTACTGACCGACTCCGCACCGATGTCCCAGGCGATATGCCGCTCTAGGTCGCTATCGGCAAGGCCCAGTCCGTCGAAGCATGCCGGGATGTAGTTGGAGGCATGTTCGCAAATGAGCACGATGTCTGAACGACCGCCGTCGTTAAGCACCTCCACCGGCTCGGGCCAATCATCCGACTTCGATTGCAGGGTACTCAATAGACCGCCCTATAACGAGCGCATATAGAGTCTTCGTCCAAGCCATCAAGCGACTGCATTTCGAAGGCCTTCAGGCCGAGGAATGTTTCGAGAAAGACGTCGGAAAACCACGAGGTGACGACTGGATCCTTCTTGAGTTCATCTAGGGCACCAGCCAGGCTCTCTGGAAGCCGGCGCAAGCCTCTCTCGGCGCGCTGCTGTTCGGAAAGCTCTTCAGGGTCGCCAGCGTGTACTGGCGGGCACGGGAGTTTCTCCTTGAGGCCTTCAAGCCCGGCGCGGACGATGGCCGCAAGAGCAAGGTAGGGGTTCGCTGTAGCGTCCGCCGCCCTGTACTCGATGTTGAAGCTCTTGCCAGGATCGCGGCCTCCGATCGTCACCGTCGGGCAAATCCGCAATGTAGCTTCCCGGTCCTTGTCACCAAGCCAGGTGTAAGCCGAACTCCAATTGTGTGGTTTCAGTCTGTAATAGGACGAGACGCTGGATGCGGTGAGCGCTGTCATTGCGGGCAGGTGTCGAAGCACGCCAGCGCAAAACGAAGCAGCCACGTTCGAAAGGCCCGAAGGTCCGCCGGCATCGTAGGTCACCGCTTTGCCGTCTGAGTCAGCGAAACTGAAATGAATATGGACGCCGTTCCCGACGGATGAAAGCGATGTTTTGGGAGCGAACGAGGCTTTCCAACCCCTGTTGCGGGCGATTTCGCGTACGATTTCACGCAAGACAACAGCGCGATCCGCGGCGGTGACGCCGGTTGCCGGCGCATTCGTCACTTCGAACTGATCTTCGCCGTACTCGGAAATGATCACTTCCGGGTTGAGCCCGGCTTCCTGAAGCGCTGTCATGACTTGCGACGCAAAACCGTCCGCCCGCCTTAGGCCGGCAAACGACATTACGTGTTCTTTAGGAATATCAGCTCCCAGAAGCTGGAACTCATGTTCAAAAGCCGCAACGATCGAAAGGCCGGTCTGCGCCTTGAGGTCGCTCAGAGCGTTGACCAGAATTGTTCTCGTGCAACACGACCACGGCGAGCCATCGAGTTCAATCAAATTACCGGCAACCAGGTCGAATGCCGTATCGGAGCCCGTGTTCGACGTCCTGTATCGAGCATCCGGATCGGGCAACAAGCGAAGGTCACCTGACGAACCCCAGGGGTTCGGGTGAGCGATCAGGTTGAACGGTGTCAAAGACAGGTTAGCTTGCAACCAGCCGACACCGCTCGTGACGGTCTTCTCGAACGACTCGCTGGAAACAAAACGACCTCTGGTGACGGCGGCGAGGTCGGTCGTGACGACCCCGGTCAACGCGGTAAGATCGCTCATGCTGATGCCTTCGTAGAAAGTCGCTCCACCACAGTCGCGGTATTTGCTAGCCAGCAGTAGCCGCCGAACGCTTTGAGTGCTGTGTCGTGGCGCTCCTGTGAGGCCGCCGCGCAGGCATCGGAAACACAGGTAACGTAGTAACCGCGATCGGCGGCGTCGCGGACCGCCATATCGACGCACTGGTCGGTCATTATCCCTGAGATGATGAGGTAACGGACACCGAGGTTCTTGAGGACGTAATCAATATTGGTCGAGTTGAAGACGCCCGAGGATGTCTTGGGGATCAGTACCTCGTCGTTCGTCGGACCAAGGTTTTCGGGTGGCAGGCCTGCCGGGTTGCTCGGCGGTATGTGTATGGGCGTAAGCTTGTGATCGAGCGACCTGTCGCGACCGTCTTCCGTCAGGCTCTGGATAATGGTGTGTATGACCTCGATGCCGTTCGACCTGGCCGCCGCAAGCAGTCGCTCGTTGTTCGGGATCGTGACCGAGGAAGTCTGCCGGTAGAAGTAGTGGTCGGGACCTCGTTCCGGATGATCGGGGTCAAGCCCCGGTTCAAGCCAGATACGCTGCATGTCTACCAGCAAGAGAGCCGTCTCGCTCGGAATATAGGGCGCGTCTCGGCTAAGAAGTTGGCTAGGCATTGCTGATAGTACCTTTCTTGCGCTTCGGTCCAGGTTGAGATGGTGTCTCCGCGAGCTCGCCGCCGTCCAGCGTCACGGCATTGCGCGCTCGAACTGCTTCTAGGCTCTCCACACGGCGTCGCGTAGTATCGTCGAGTGAAGAGAGTATTTGAGCGACAAGCGCCTCGATCTGTGCGACCGCCGGTGCAAGGGTGTCGTAGGGAGAGGGCACGTCGAGCGGGCAGATGATCGTCACTTCCGCGTGTTCCGCGATGGGCGACAGCCATTGGTCCGTAAAGAGAACCACGGAAGTTCCGCTCTCGGCAGCTTGGGATGCAAAAGCCACCACGTCGTTCTGGTAGCGCCGGTAGTCGAACACGATGAGGACGTCTCGCTTGCCGTAGTCGACGAGGATGTCGAACGACTGGGCCGCGAGCGTCCCGATGTCGTGCACGTTGGGGCGCAACTGCGAAAGATAGCCCGCCAGCATGCCAGCGATATGCCTACTGAAACGACCGCCGACCAACCCTACGCGACCCTTGGCCTCCATGATTATTCTGGAAACCTTGTCGTATGTATTGGCGGGGGTCGCGCCGATCGTCCTATCGATGGTCTCCGACACTGCATGGAGATAGCTTTCCGCAATGCCCTGGGAGCTATCGTTGGGGCGCTTCGTTTCCATCATCAAGAGGGGAGAGTGCAGCCTGGCTTCTACCTCGGACAAAAGTCGCTTCTGCAGGTCGGGGAATCCCTCAAAGCCAAGCTTGACTGCCAGGCGCACGACGGTGGCGTCACTTACGCCGGCCTTTTTGGCGAGGTTGCTTGCCGTACCAAGGCCCGACGCAGGATAGTCGGCCAAAAGGATCTGCACGATCTTTTCCTCCGACGGGGTGAGCGCCAATTTTTGATCCAGCAATGTTGTCCTAACGTCTGCCACGTTCTCTCCTCGTGAAGCGCAATCTGCGAGATACATCAAAAAGCGAAAATTTGAAAGATTTATTTCATGCAGACGTGGTCGCATTCCCACAGAAAAAGGACGGTTGCGCTTCAAGCGCACGAAGTCACCGCGCTCGGTATGTTCATGCTGTCATTGTTTGAAACCTAGCGCGCAGAACTCCTGACGTTGTGCTTGGCAGTTGGGTCATGATCGTCGCACGGCCGAGTTCTTTCAACCATCTTTGCTTTTATGCATTTTGTTGACAGCGCCGTTAGTCCAGTTAATGACTGATTTGCCAATCGTTTTAGGGAGAAATCTATGGCCGACGAAACTCCAGCGAGCTCGACAGAGGAAGTGCCGCCAACGGTAACGACACCGGCGGTCCAGCCAAAGAAACAACGAGCGCCTCGTCGCAGCAAGGCTGAGATTGAAGCAGCTGCCGCGAAGAAAGCCACGCGTGGCGGCCGGAAGCCAAAAGAAGAGACTGCGGCGGCTCCCGCTGTAGCCTTGTCTGCAAAAGATACCAGCGAAGCCACCTCGAAAAAAACGACTGGCCGCAAATCCGGGTCGACAAGCGCCAAGGCAGCCACACCATTAAAGGTGACGGCGACAGACGACTTCGCGGATATCATCGAACTTGAGGCGGAAAATCAGCGTCTGCGCAAACTGCTCGCGGAGAAGCTCCGTACCGAGAATTCAGACCTACGCAATAAGCTCGGCCTCGCCTGATCTTCCCACCGCGGCGTAGGGAGTTCATCGCATCAATCTCGTAGATGATGATAATGACCGGGCCAAAACGTGGCCCGGTCTTGGCCGAAAAATCTGAACGTGTGATGTTGTTGAGGTGGCTCAAAAGATGAAATCACCGTGGCGGCCTATATCGGGGCTGATCTCAGGCCGACAAACCAAGGAAGTCGACGAGAACGAGGCTCTCAAAGCAGCCGCCTCGGCTCAAGACGGAGACCACCGGCCGATCGAAGCGCGTCGTCGGTTCGTGCCGAAGAAGTTGCTGATGGTGCGCTTGAGGAGAATGACGCCGTGTTAGGTCGCTCGGCGCATACGTCCGAGCCGAGAGAGAGCGGCGAACCCATGCCGCCTTCCGTCGTCGCGGCGGGCAGGTGGCGAAGTCAGATGACGAGGCGCAAATGCCGTCGGCGCGAAGGAGGCCTCATCTGAGGTCTTCCAGGACGGAGCACAATGTTCACCCGAAAATGGAAGGCCGACTGCCGACGGGCATATCCGAGCGCGAGATTGACAGTGTCTCCGACAAGCACACTGACTGCCATAGTGACGCACTCATTTTGGAAGCGGAAATCCAGGAGCTACGCAACCTGCTTGCGAAGAAGTTTGCTAGGCAGAATGAGCAGCTCGCGCGCCTCCTCGATAGATACGAGTGATCAAAGGTCAGTCTCGTCGTCGATTAGGCGCGTCTCTCTAGGCATACCAAACGGTGGCATCGCAGTAATACTGCGTAGCCTCCCGATTGCGTAAATTTCCGAGTTCCGCACAAACTGGCTGATGGAGTGGAGCGGGTTTGACGTTAGCTTTCGATACCGAATGAAGCTCAGCCGAATTTAGTGAACAAACGGAGGCAAAAATGATCGGACACGAGGCAAGGTTCATATTCACGTGCGCGAAACCCGGTTGCGGCAAGGCGAACGACTTTACCGAGACCGTTTATGACAGCGAGCGAAACGGGATGATGACCATGGTCACTAAACGGATCTACGATGTACGGTGCCGGTTCTGCGAGCAACTCCACTCGGTCAGGGAAAACTAGTAGTATGCAGCGGCTCTTGAGACTGATCGGTTTCAGGGATTCAGAGGTTGCTCAAAAGGCGCGGCTTTCTCCAGAAGATCCAACCTACTACGAACAGTGGGCGAAGGCCGAAGCGCAGAATTACAACAAGAACATCAACACTGCGTTGGGGCAGCTGCTTACCCTCAGTACGAGCCTCTTTGGAGGAACAATAGCGTTCTGGGATCGAATGCCATTCGATACGCCCTTCCGCTACGCGACGATTGCCTCGCTACTGTGCACGGTCATCGTTTGCCTGTTGTCAGCGATGCCGATCGCGGGCGACGTCGACTTCAAGAAAGCTGGCGAGATACGAGAGTATATGGAAGAGGTGAGCGCAAGAAAGCGACGACGGCTCCTTATCGCGAAGTGCTCGCTGATTGCCTCGCTCGTCTTGGCAGCGGGAGGAACGCTGGCGGCAGGCATTTATGGCTGTCCTGCATGTTCGGCTTTAGCCTCACGAAATAAGGCAGCTGCAGAGCCTAGCTGTCAGGATAGTCGCGCAGTCATGAAAAGCGGAGCTGTTGATCATCAGTCGCTGCCGGGTACAGCGCCAATGCTCTAAAATTGGGTGGCATTGTGGGGACTCCAATCTTAAACGTCAGTAAGCTCTTTGAACCATGCAATGACGCTTGGTGTTCTCTCGACCGTTATGAGCGACCGCTTGCCACTGGCAAGCTCTACCGGTAGGTCGATCCACGGGCTGCCGGCGATCAGCCTACGGTTTGTGACTTTTGCGTCCGGCGTATCGTTGAGAGCAACCATGAAGAAGCTCGGATCGATTTGGACGGCGACGGCGACGAGAGACTCACCGCGCTGCTGTTCGGTCATCTTGAGTTTAGGCACTACCACGTTGGTTACAATCGGTGCCCCAGCGGGCTGCTCAAATCTTATTGCAAGTAGATACGATGCCGGCAGGGATGGATCGTCGTTCGGCTGGAAGGATATCCGGGCAACTATTCGCGGGTCTTGGAAGGCGACTTCCAAATCGACCGTCCGGTTCTCAATGTTCCTCGTCCAAGTCGCCTTGGCGAATTCGACGGTGGGCTGAACGCCTTGTACCTGCTCGATGTAAAGGTAGGCACTGCTCACTGACGGCGTACCCGAGATTCCTGGGGCGGGGTTGATGACTGTGGGCATCTGTTGCTGAGCGGACGTGGCGTGATCGATCGCTGGAGCATAAGCGCACCCTGCAAGCTTCATTTTTGAAACAATCTCAGATCTCTCGGCGCGCTGATCTTCCGCAGCTTCGACATACCGCCTTCCCGCGACCGCGCAAAACAGATCGGTCTCAGTGATCGACACTGGGCTAGAGCCACTGAGGCCGAGTGAATCAGGATTTATGGCTGCCGTGGCGAGAGCGCTTAGCACTGCGGCCGATACGGCTGCGGTGCTTGCTGTGATCCAAGGATGCCGCAGTATGCGGTTCAAGGGCATTTCGCCTCCGGGTTGCGACGATCGACATCTTAATTTTACAGAAGTGCCGGGCGGCGGCAATTGCGGGAGCTATCGAAATAAAGCAAGCAACAGAATCCTTCCGATAGGTCTCACGGACCGCCCGCGAGTTTTGCGGCCACGTCCTGGAGCGCATCAATTTCCAACCTCTCCCTGATCGTCACAAGGGTCATCAAATCCCACGAGAGATGGTTGTCGAAGCGCGCGACATTCGGCTTGGCCACCCCTGTCATCAGCGTCTCGGCCGACGGAACATCGCCGGATGCCCAACGCTTTAGACATTCCTCGACGCCATCGGGATCACAATTCTGGAGTTCAATCGCATATTGAAACTGAGCCGCCTGAAATTCGCGGGTCATGAAAGCGAGAGCGAGCGTAGTCAACTTCCGGGTACCGACCCAAGGAAGGATGAGCGTGCCATCGGCATACGGCAGGAGTGACCGCGTCTCAAGCCCAAGCTCGGCAAAGCACTGACGCGCACTTGCTAACATGTCCGTCGCGACCCGGTCGATGTAAGCAAACTGCTGGTCGCCTGCGAGCACACGCTTCATTTCCTCAGCAATGCGGTCGTGCAGGCCGCCGCCATTTCCGCTGAAGCGGGGTGGTTTACCCCCGCGGGTCGGTTTGACCGTTATGACCCGAGTGGTGTCGTCGACTTCGAGAACTTGCCAGCGTCGCCCGGCAAAAATCAGCGTCTCTCCCGACTTGATCGCCGAGTCCAGTGGATATGTACCGAGCGTCCTGGCGTCATGCATGATCCGGTATTCCCGCTCAGCGGAGAAAACAGGATAAAAGTCGTGCGCCTCCGTAATTCTCTCACCGAACTCACCGATCATGAGCAGCCCTTCGGGGGACTGTTCAATGAGCTTGTTTTCGGGCGACGCCATACATCGAAGAAGATCGGCGAAAACCGCGCGATCAACTGCTCTAAACGGCCCGCGGCCGCAGAGGACTTTCCAGGCGGCCTGCGGTGAGACGCCGCCCTTCTGCAGGATTAGCGCGAGAACTTGGTGAAGGAGCGTCGATAGATGCACGCCGGTCGGCGCGGGCGGCTCGCACCAGCCGTCCTTGAGGCATTCGATCATGGCGATCGACTGAACCAAGCTCAGATTCAGGCGTTCGAGCGGATGCTGTCCGCGCCCCGGACTTCGTTCGATGACGAACATCCGCATGACTGCCGGACTGCCGGCACGACGTCCCGATCGGCCGAGACGTTGCCGAAGCGACGATACGGAAAAGCCCGGGCCGATTTGCGCCACGGACTCTACGTCTCCAATGTCAATGCCGAGCTCTAGTGTGGTCGTAGCAACCGCCGTCGTGGGGCGTGGATCATCGCGAAGCCTGATCTCGACATCTTCGCGCTCAGCCTTGGACAGACTGCCATGATGCGGAAAGAATTCGTTGGGAACACGGCTCTCCTCGCACATCAGCCGAAGGCGGTCGGCGTAGAGCTCGACCCGCTCACGCGAGCCTCCGAATAGAAGGTTTCGATGACCCCGGAGAAATCTGAACAGGTCGTCCGCCAGGCGCTCTGGGATACCGTGTCGTTCTTCCGGCTTCTCGTTCGCGTCCTCGTCGGTGTCTCCATCGCCATCCGTCGGGGCTTCCTCGTTGTCGTAATACCCGCGGATCTGCAGCTTCAGGCCGTTTCCTTCATCGTTGCCCTCGATGATGGTCACGTCCGCACCGCCAGCCGGACGCAATGCGTCCGCCGCAAGGCGCATGTCGCCGAGCGTCGCCGATAGACCGATGCGATCGATCCGTTCGCGGCCGCACTCGAGCTCGATACGGTTTAGGATAGACTGAAGCTGCATGCCGCGCTCCGTGCCGATGAAGGCGTGGAGCTCATCGATAACGACGGCCTCGAGCGACGCGAATAGGAACCGCACTTCTTTCCCGCGGCGAACGAGAAGCGCTTCCAGAGATTCCGGTGTGATAAGCACCACGCCGCTCGGGTTCTTGCGCGCCCGCGACTTGGCGTCCGCAGAGACGTCGCCGTGCCATTTATGGAGCGGGATATCGCAGGCTTCGCACAAAGGTTCGAGCCGACGATACTGATCGTTGATCAGCGCCTTCAGTGGACTGACGTATAGGATACGGAAACCGTCCCGGCCAGCACCGCCCAAAACGCGAGTAAGTAGCGGCAGGATAGCGGCCTCGGTCTTTCCTGCCGCGGTCCGAGCCGACACGACAACGTCGCCACCCGCCAGAACGGCAGGGATCGCTTTCTCCTGGACGTCTCGCAGGCGGTGCCACTTCTGCGCCCATATCCAGCGGCGAACAGGTAATCCGAGGCGATCAAAGGCGGAGGGTTGCAAGCTCGTCGTCCGCTTCGTCGCCGTCCTCCGGGATTTCTGCCTCATCCGCGCCCTGGCGGTCCTCGCTCACTTCAACGCGTGTCAGCAGATCGCTCCATTTCACGTCGGGGTTCTGCTCTAGGACAGCCAGAAGGTCCACAAACGCTTTCACCGTGTTTCTAGGTGTGCGGAAATAGGCGTCACCGATTGTGTTTGAGCAGTGCTCCATGAAGGCCACCAGCGCCTCGTCTGGAACGAGATGTTTGTCAGTGTCGCCACCCGCGAACACGTCTCTCAGTCTTTCCAACAGGTGGAATAATTCCTCGGGCGTGAGGCTGGGCAGGTTTATCACAGGCCCCGAGTAGTCGGTGAGGCCGTTCACCGCGAAGCTGTTCTCTGCCAGCCTGCTCTGCAGCGCTTCATAGGAGTAGAGGCCGCGGCGGGTGTCGAGTAGGAATTCCGGTGTGCCGCCGAGAATGAAACCGATGCCCTCTGTAGTGCCCTGGAGGACGTCGTTCAGGATGCGGAGTATCTGCTCGTAGTTCTGTTTGCGGGCTTGGGCGCTCTGCAGCTTGTACAGGTTGACCAGTTCGTCGAGGCAGACAATCATCCCGCCGAACCCGGCAACGCGTACGAATTTGGCAAGAAGCCTCAAGCCGTCGTAAAAGGAAGCGTCATCCAGAATCGTCCTTACTCCGAGGTCCTGACGG
This sequence comes from Rhizobium sp. Rhizsp42, assembly GCF_047304155.1. Classification (NCBI taxonomy): domain Bacteria; kingdom Pseudomonadati; phylum Pseudomonadota; class Alphaproteobacteria; order Hyphomicrobiales; family Rhizobiaceae; genus Rhizobium; species Rhizobium sp. Rhizsp42. Next base: position 139,998 of record NZ_JBGLYS010000007.1, read on the forward strand.
GCTTCGGTCTTTGTGGTGTATTCGCCGCGGAGCCAGCGCAGGGCCGCATCTTGAAGGACGCTATTGCCATCTTCGTATCCGCGGGCGTAGGCAGCCACAACCGTGGCGAAATCGTAGCCCGCAACCATCTCACGGATGTCACCCAAGCCGTCCTTGACCGCCGTCTCGATCGGGACGCCGGTTGAGCTAGCTTGTTCGGTTGCCTTTTGGATATAGCTCTCGAGGATGTTGCGCAGAGCACCGCCGTCAGGCGCGGTTCGGGTGGAGAGGCTTCGCGCGAGCTCGGCATAGAGCGAGCGAGCTTGGCCGTTCGTAGCATGGATGCGGCGATCCGGAGACAAATCCGCCTGGCACACCGCAAGCCTGCTCTGGAGCGCGATCTGCCGCACGAGAAAGAGGAAGAAGGTCTTTCCCGCACCGTATGCCCCAATCACGAAACGGATGCTGGAACCGCCTTCGCCGACACGGCGAATGTCGCGTATCAGGGCTTCGATCTCGCGCTGACGACCGACTTGGATATGCTGGAGGCCAAGCCGCGGGACGACACCCGCTCGGAGCGCGCTGATGATTGTGTCGCGATCACGTGACTTGATGGCGGGTGGCTTTGTGGTCATGCGGGTATGCCTTCTTTGATGACTGCGGAATTGGTCGAGGATCAAGCAGGATGGTCAGGCAGGAGGTGGCGGTTGATGTCCAATTCATCATCGCCCTCGATCATGAGTTCGTCGAAGCGGTCGAGGGACCAGCCATTGATGGACTCTCTCGCCGCGCCAGGCAAAAGCGAAGCATCGCGTGCCAAGTGCTCGAAGTCGTCTTTCGACCAAGTCGCGCGTTGCAAAATTTCGCTCAGAAACGCCCCATAGCGCTGCTCGAGCCCCTCGAAGAGTTCACTCTGCGGAGCTTCTTGTGCAGCGTCAGGGATTCCGACGAAAACTTCTTCCTCATCATCGACAAAGATGTCGGCGAGGACGTTCGAGGTGACGCGGGTTTCCGAGCGTATGCTATGCAGCCGCGACAGATCGATGCGCGTTGCGGAAGGAGAGGGCGAGGGGTTCGCCACGTCAGCGTTGGAGGCGGAATGTGCCCCAACCATGCGGGGATTGCTGGTGCCGGCATGAAGTCGTTCATATAGGGACTTCGGATCCAAACCCATGCGTTTGAAGATTGTCTCCAGTTTCCTGACTTCGTCCGCGTGCAGGTCACCGTCTGCAGACGCGAGCAGCACGAGCTCAGACGCAATCGCGTGACGAGCGCCCTCGGGTACGTCTTTGAGCCGCTTTAGCCAATCGTCGAGCCGCGTGGGGTCGCCCTCGTTGAGCTTGATTTCGGCTTCCAAGCGCCGTTTCTCGTCGGCGGACAGGTCGACCGCTCCAGCGATGCGATCGAGAAGAGCTTTTCGCTCGAGGGTGTGGAATTCACCGTCCGCGTGACCGACCAACATGCCAAGCATGATTGAAAGCTGCTGGACCCGGTAGGCTTCCGTTGGTTCTGCGGGGAGGGCCTGCGAGATCGGGAAGAGAACCACCCGATCCTCGCCCGCCGGTGGCTTCACCGAAAAAGCCGGATCGAACGTCGCGCCAATGCCGAAGCTCGAAAGAGCTTGGCTGAGCTCTCGAAGCTTGGCCTTGCCGAGGTTCGCGCCAATCTCCAGGCCAAACTCAGCAGCCAAGTCCGAGATTTTCGTCTCGACAGTTTGGTCGGCGATGCGTCGGATTCTCGCGAGTGGATCGCCGGGCAAGCTCTTTGCTGCCGTTGTGCGCAAAGCTTCGGGGAGTTTGGTGATCGCGAGCAAATTTGGCTCAAGGCCGGGAAGACGTCCGAGTGCGCGGCTGTAGTCGTCAAGTTGCTCCATACAATCGTTGAACACACGGCGGGCTATCTTGATCGGTTCCTCCCGGTCCGTAATGTCGGGAATATCTCCGCCAAGTATGCTGATGTCTATGTTAAAGCTTCCGCTACATGCCTGATAGCTTTTCTTGAGCTTCTTCGTTCGACCGCCTCTCGGACGATATCCTGCCGGATAAAGCTTTGCGAACTCGAACTGGTAGAGTTCCCGCAGAAGATCAGGAACACGCTTGGCAGGTGTGCGAACGCTGGTTTCCGGATGTGTCTGCGCGAAACGCAGCATCAAATCGGCTTCGATCGGGCGATCGTCCCGTACCCTGATGCCCAAAGCGATCTTGACCGCAGTCGGAACTTCGTAGCCATTTGGCTCAATCCGCGCCAGGAATTGTGCGGAGGGCTCTCCGCTCCTCAGTTCGGCGGTCGTCAGCAACTCGGTCGCATACCGGTTGAATGAGTTATTGTGGCCGTAAACATCATGAAGACGCCTCACTTCCGTCAGTACGGCCGCTGCGTCGTATGCGTTCTGGTCAAGCAGAAGTCGCCTTTCGAGACCGTAGAAATACAAGAAGACATAGCCGATGTATGCGTCGGGGTCCGACCTGCTACCAGCTAACCATTCCAGATACGACCGCCTGGCATCGGGCGACATGCCGCCATACGATGGCCAGTATCCCATCGAGACGCCGGCCGGATCGCGGCCTTTGCCCACAGTCAGCGCCGGATTTACGAGGCAATTCTCGTTTTCGTTCAATCGCCCTTGTTTGCCGAGAAAGCCACCGACGTAGAAAAGTCCGCCGGAGATCGTCACGGACCCCACTGTCACGGATTTGCCTGAAGCCATCCATTCCGCACCGGCCATTCTGCTGGCAGAGGTGTCTGCCCTATGGCCGAAGGGAGCTAACTTGGCCTCGGCTGGCGGCCTTCGGTGGAAGTTGAGAAGTGTGCCGACCTGGGGTGTGATGGCTCCGCGGGCTGTCTGTGCCTTAGCCTCCCGCTCGATTATCTCGGTAAGATCGTCGTTGTCCCCTTCGGACGGAAGTTTGGGTTTGGTCGCGTTCGACTTGATCCATTCAACGACGTTTCTGTTATGAGATTCCAGCGAGGCCGTCAGGGGGGTGGCCAACGCCGGCGAGATTTCTTTTTGTTCTGCTGAGTGCGCCGAGCGAGAAGTCGAGACGTTCAAATTCGCTTTGAGCGCCCCAACATCCTGAGACCGGAAAGCCCCGATGTCGCTGTCCATCTTGGCGGCCTCTCTCCTTCGCTTAAGCCTCCTTCGAAACATCATCGTTCCTCCGATAGCCAAGCCCAAAAAAGCGTAGGTCCAGAAACGGCTGGCTTCAGAGGATGAATCGGCTACCGGCCGCGTCGCGAGGGGCTGGTTCGGTAAACCCTGTGCGCTATCGGCGCGGGATGTTTTCTCGTTGGCCGGGACTGCGGGCTGGGCTTGATCCGGGTTGGCGGAGCTATCGACTGGCCCACCCTGACCGCGATGCGTATTCGGGTCCGAATTGTGACCGTCTATAGGCTGGATCGGTTTGACTTCGGTGGCTGGAGTCGGCTGTTTAGGTGTTCCTTGCTGGTGTTCAATACTGACCGCTGGCTTCTGAGTTTCGATTGACGGTGCCGGCGGGAAGAGGCGATCGATAGTCAACTGATCTGCGGAACCCGTCACGGGTAGTCCATTGGCGGTTTGGTATGCGCGCAGCGCCGCGATCGACTTCTTACCCCATACGCCGTCGGGGATGCCCGGCTTGAAGCCCTTTTCGGCCAGTGCCCTCTGGATGTCGCGGACCGATCGCTCGGCAGCCATACCGGGAACGGCATTCAACTGACCGAACAAACTCGCTGCAACCACCAAAACAACAATCGGCCGATACTTCACGAAACCCTCACCCCGAAGTAGATTCTCACTATACACGGAGTGCTTGTGTGGCCAATAGGTCGATTGCGTTCGCGGGTCTAGCGGATAACTAACAGGCAGGGTTGCGAACGACTTTTTTTGGACCAGGGAATCCGTATGTGAGCAGGCTTGGCTCACACCAAGTAGTCGGTCCGCTCGTTGTTGTTCCAGCGAGTACTGCGGAAGTCCCGCTTCGAGACCCAGCAAGGTCATCGCTGGCGGCTCTATTCCTAGATTCCCGAAAGTCGAAGCCTAGTTAACCCCTGGAATCTTCGATCGAATCCGGATCGCAGAACTCCCAACTTTACTAATTTGGAGACGATACTCCCTAAAAAATGAGCAGAATTTAATTCGAAAATCGAACTAATTCGTTCTGATCGTCGAACGCCATTGTTCGGCAAAGGCGAACATGGGGCAAGAACAGTTCGATTAAAAGACTGTCTTTCTGAGCGTTTTTTCTAAGGCAGAACGGATCGTGCAATCCCTGCGAAGTTCGTGCTGCAACAATCTTCCACATCGAAGGAGCAAGCCAATGGACCTGACCTTAATTCCGATTGGCGGCATAGTGCCGGCGCTGGGCGAGGAACCCACTTTCACTGCGGGTGACAGGGTCCTCATCTCCGACCGCTCGCCGATCGGTCACTATCGGATGCCGACATACCTGCGCGGCAAGCGTGGCACCGTTGAGACGGTCATCGAACCGATGGCTGTGGACAACGAGGAGGAGGCTTACGGTCGGAACGCTGGCTCCAAGGGACACTACTATCGCATCGCAATCCCAATGGGGGAGATATGGCCCGACTACGTCGGCTCTCCCAACGACGGACTACGGATCGAAATTTTTGAAAACTGGCTGGAGGCATGCGCCGATGAACGACCATGATCAACATCATGACCACGCCCACGATCATGATCATGATCACACCCCGATTACCGCGGACGAACAGCCCGGCTACTACGAGACGCTAGAGACAGCGATCAGGGAGCTGCTGGTCGAGCGCAAGCTTTTCGGCGCGGACGAAATCCGCAGGCAAATTGAGGTTCTCGATTCACGAACGCCCGCGTTAGGAGCCAAAGTGGTCGCGCGCGCATGGACCGACGGGGAATTTAAGACCCGACTGCTGGGAAATGGTCGATCGGCTTGCGAAGAGCTGGGCATCACCTTCTACGACGACACCCAACTGATCGTCCTCGAGAACACGGACGCGGTCCACAATCTGATCGTGTGCACGCTTTGCTCCTGCTACCCACGTCCGGTTCTCGGACTTCCTCCTGATTGGTACAAGCTGAAGCCTTACCGCGCGCGTGCGGTTCACGAGCCGCGTGCCGTGCTTGAAGAATTCGGCACCCATATTCCGAGTGACGTCGAAATCCGCGTCAGCGATTCAACGGCGGTTGTCCGCTACTTGGTTCTACCCCTACGCCCCAATGGCACGGATCACCTCACTGAGGAGCAACTGGCCGATCTTGTCACGCGTGATGCCATGATCGGTGTCATCCCCGTATCCTACAACAGCGAGGCCGCGTGATGGGCTCTGAAATTCTCGTCAAGAAGCTGCCAAACGATATTGGCGGAGAAACCGCTGGAACGATCGAGCGTGTCGAGCACGAACTTCTTCCGTGGGAGAAGCGGTGCCATGCCCTCGCTGACGTCTTGGATTTTCACAAGATCATCAATACCGAGGAGAAGCGCCGCGGAGTTGAAGCGTTAGGGTCCGAGATAATAGGAAGGCTGTCCTACTACGAGAGATGGATCGTGGCGTTCGCGAACATTCTCTATCAGAAGGGTATCCTGACCCCCGGGGAAGTCGCCAACAGGGTTCAGGACGTCGAGCGCCGCTGGTCGGAAGCTTCTGGCGGTGGCAATGGCTAAATTTGGTCGCTGCCGTTTGCGCGGATGCTTCAACGGCAAGAGCATGCCTTCCGCTGCCGTCCTACTCGGCAGCCTCGGCATCCTTTCGCTGTCTAAGCAGCGACGATTTTACGGCGGCAACCCTCTGATCGATCTCCTCGTCGGTAACTTGAACCTGGAGCGTCTCCTGGACGAATTTCAGTCGCGCTTCGGCAAGCCTCAGCACCTCGCCCCAGCGCTTGACCCACACTTTGGCCCTGCCGAGATCGAGAAAGAGGCCGGTGGGGCGGCCTTCTTGTGTGATCCGATGCGCCTGGTCCGGACTAATGTCTGTTGTCATTAGGAAAAAATTCCAAGATGTCGACGTATCGGTGAACTCGGGTTGATTGATAAGCGTATGGGCGTAGTCTTCAATTTGGTCGAATTCGTCTCGGCCGACTTGGGTCTTCGGCCGCTTTAATTCGACCAGGAGATACTCCCGATGTTCTTGGCTGGGGTGCGGAATGACCCTTCCGAGAAAGACGTCTGCCCGTGCCGACTTTCCGTCGCTTTTTCTTATGCGACCAGACCTCGTCTTTTTGCCAAGGTCTTCGGCAACGCGTTTCATGATCCGGGTTAGGCCGGCCTCCGGCAGGGCGATATGAAACTGTTCGCCGAAAATCCAGGTATTCGCCTGGATAACAAGATCCAATTCGCCGCGCTCTTTCACACTCAAGCGTCGCTCCGGATCGCTAACCATCTGCTTGATGACTTCAATCGCTGTTACGCGATCGGCAATCATGCTGGAAGCTGCGATGATGTTAGACAGATCGGTCTTGCCGAGAAGTGAGGAAAACTCGTCCTGTCGCGTCTTCGGAAGATTGACGACAGCTCTTAGGATATTGGTGATTGACTCAGGATTGTGCCTAAGTGCCTCCTTCATAAGAGCAAGCGTGATCTTCTTCAGCGACGGATCGGCTCGCTTGAACTCGCGCGAGTAAGATGTGACAGCGTACGTTGCGATGTCGAACACCTGTCTTTCCCTGGTCTCGACTTCGCTTCTCGGCTCACCCTCATACGGATACGCGCCTTCAGCGATCAAGTCCGCGATGAGGTTGGAAGCCTCTTGGGATTGCCTTGTCCGAAAATGATCGGTGAGGGCGTCGCGGATGCATTCAAGGACTTTCGTCAGATCCGGATCCGTAAGCGCGTCGAGTTCCAAAAGGTTGCCAGCATGCATCTTTTCGAAGAAATTCGAATATGCGTAAGCCGAGAATGAAAAACCGGGGGCGGTGACTCCGGCCGGCTGAGAAGCCAATGCGACCCCGTCATCGGCACCGATATGAAGTCTGCGATCTCCCATCGAGCCGCTCCATTCAATGACTTGCACCCGGAGGTCATCGATCATCCCGTCACTGACGCGGATCGGTGCTATGGTCATTTGGTCTCTCCGGGCGATGATCTTGTCCGGTGACACAAGCCTTCCGTTGTAGTCGATGACCACGTTGGGGTATTGCAAAACATAGGCTGCGAAAACAGCGCTGAACTGCTGAAACGCCTCCTCGCTGACCAGCCAGTCGAAAGTGTCCTTCAGACGGGTCAACTCGACCGTGGTTCCGGTCTCGTTACCATCGACATCAGCGGGGTCACTCACCACGCAACTCCCCAAAGCTGCGGCTTCAATGCTCGCGGTCAGAGCTTGGCATTTTCCGTCCTCGAAAAAGCGGCTATCCCACCTCGACGCGCCGGCAAGTGAAAAGAAGCGAAGCCGGCCTCGGCCCTCCTTGCCATGCATTGCGCGACCATACTTTGGGGTTCGCCCCACGTGCTTCTTCCAGGACTCGCCAAGTTGGCTGTACTCTTGATTGAGGGCGCTGGGCCTAATCCCTGAGCCGTTGTCGATGATCCTTATGGCATGAAGACCACCTAGAGCATTCCGGTCGAACTCAACGGATACTTTGAGGGCGTCACCATCGAGTGCGTTCCAGACGAACTCCGATAGCCCTCGCAGAGGATCGCTCGTCTTCGCCACCTTTTCGAGGTGGTCCTGTCCCGGAAAAAGGCTAAGCGTCGCCATGATTTGCCCCCCAAATGGAGAAATCGGTGTCGCATTCTCTTAGCGAAGGATCAAGGGCGTGTTGTCTTAACAAACGGAACGGTTGCTGAACTCTGGCTGTCGCAGCGTGGGGCGAACCATCTGCGCGATGTCTTGAGTTCGGAAATTATCGCAACAACTCACGGTCCTAGTGTATACACCCCATCCAGACAACGCCGAACCGTTTGTTGACGACTTCTGCCACACGTGGGTCACATCCGGGGGACAGTTCCAGTCCAAACGGTTGACGGTTGGCATCCTCGAAAAAAGGATCGTCCGGGTTCACAGGCATTCCGCTTGTCAGCGCATATCGCATTGATGCCCATAGAAACCAGCCGAGCGCGATTTCACCTTCGCGATCGTCCTGATAGGCATCATTGGCAGCCATTGTCCTTTTGACGATCCCCATCTCGTCGAGGATGATCGTAGCCACTGCATGTGCGCAGCAATCGGCAAGCTGAATCCCAATTACCGAGCGAGAGTCGCACCCCGTGGCTAGGTCGAAGCCCGCCGGCAGTTCCACAGGGTGGCGCTTCATGCCCCCGTCCAGGTAGATCGTTCCACCTTCGTCAATTGAATTCGACGTCATTTTCTGAGCAAGCTTGCCCGCAAGGATCATGAGGGATTCCCGCTCGTTGATAGCGCAGATCGCGATGCCGACCTTGCATCGACTGATTATGCCCCGGTATGCTTCGCGCAGCCACTGGGCCTTCTCATTTCCGGCCATTGTCATGCTGCTTTTGAATTCGTCTTCTCCGGGAGTGAAGCCGCACTCCTTGAGTGCTTCCGATGCCAGCTGAATGTGCTCACGGGTGGCGCTTACGGCTGCAAGGACAATGAAGTTTCCGCGGTTGTGAATGCTTTCGTCGAAATAGATGTCCATCAGTCGGTGTGCCTGCCGAGAATTGCCTAATCCATTCACAATACCTGGGAAACGATGTAATGGCGAATGACCTCGGTGATCTCCGATGGAAATGAGAGGTGACGGATCGAGGGGCACGGCAACCAGCCCTTTACGGCCGCCGTGGGAAGACGGTTGAAATCTGCGAAGTCGGTGAAGGTAGTTTATGATGGCATCCGTCACTATTGTCATTCTGGCAGCTGGCACGGGCGCTCGCATGGGTGGCCAAGGGAACAAGCTGCTTGCCGAGTTTGACGGCGTACCGCTTGTTCGTCGGCTTGCGCTTACCGCACTAGCGAGTGAAGCTGATAGTGTCCATGTAGTCGTTGGCAACTGCTCTGAAGCGGTCCGCGGCGCACTGGTTTCGGTTCCCGTGCAATTCACCGAGAACCCTCACTATGGACTTGGTATGTCCACTTCCCTCAAGGCAGGCTTGGCGATTGAGGACGTTCGGCACTCGGACGGTGTCCTGGTTATGTTGGCGGATATGCCACTGGTGACCTCCGTCGATCTCGATCGATTGATTGGTGCGTTCAAAGCCGGCGGAGGAAGTTCGATTATAAGAGCGGTGTCCGGCAGTAGACCGGGCAACCCGGTTATCTTGCCGAAATCGATATACGGAGTGGTAGCCGGCCTTTCCGGCGACATAGGAGCACGCAGGATAATCGATGCATCTTCGCTCGCAGTGGTCGAGGTTGACATCGGCGACGCCGCAATGGTCGACGCGGATACTCCAGAGGCAATCGAAGGCGCAGGCGGGCGCGTGGTTGCATCCAATTGACCGTCGAGGACTTACTCCGAGAACGTCAGCTCCGATGCGAGTGTCCTGAGCGCCTCATTCCGGGATGTGAAGTATATGGAAGTTGGCGCGATTTCTCTCGGCCGCCATAAAGACGCAATTTATCCCGTGTGGCGTTTGTCGTCGATTTGAGCCCAATCCGTCACGGTTACGTTCCGGCCGGAGGATTTGGCACTTAAAAGAGCCGCGTCCGCCCGTTGCATCAACGTGGCGGGCGGGCGGTCACCCATGGTCGCGGCGACACCGATTGAAACCGTGACGGTTCCTAGCGGTCTTCCGAGATAATTGATTGGCGCGGACTCTATGGCTTTACGAATGTCCTCTGCCTTATCCAACGCAACGCTCGGTTCGACACCCCGCAAGATGACCGCAAATTCCTCTCCGCCGTAGCGGTGAACCGCACCCGAAGTTCCCACGATATCCGCCATGATCGACGCGACCTGTACCATGACGAAATCGCCGGCGTCGTGTCCGTAGTCGTCGTTGAACCGCTTGAAATGATCGATATCTATCATGAGGAGGGCGGCTGGAAGGTCACCGTCTTCTCTCCGCAGGCGATTGAGGTTCTCGTCGAGAGAACGTCGGTTGAGAAGTCCGGTGAGCGCATCCCTTGTGGCAAGGCTCGTCAGGCGATCCCGCAGCTGCAGATTGGCAATGGCAAGTCCGAGGTTCTCTGCGATCAACTCGATGTAGACCCGTGCCGCGCCCAGCTTCGAGGCCTCATCGCTTTCGAAGTAAAGCATGCCGACGGTATCGCCATGGGCAGCGAGGGGAACGCAAACGCTACTCCCATCCCGATGACCGTCCAAATGCTGGCAAGGCACATCTCCAATGGTTTCGTCACTGATATGGAGCCGGCCGCGACGGAGGCCCCAGCATTCAAAGGCGTGGAACTCCATGATTGACCGAACAGGGCTGTTCCAAGTCCCTTTGGCAGCCAGCGCAGTGCGGCCGTCATTCGTCAGGTAGAGGTGCCCAGGCAGATCAGGAAATATCTGTACCGTAAATAGGGGCACAACGTCGGCGAGCTCTTGTTCGTCACGACATGCCTGCAGCCGGTGCATCAGCTGGAGGATCAAGTCCTTGGTCTCTTGATCCTTGCGGCGCTCGGCATCCAATCGATCGCGTTCGATCCCGTTATCACGAAAAATCTGTATCGCTGCATTCATGTCGCCGATCTCGTCGGCGCGGCCGTCTGGCAGCACTTCGACGGCGTAGTCCTGTTTAGCCAGCCTCCGCACGATACCACTCATTTCGAGCAAGGGGCGAGCGACGCGACGCTTAAGGACAAAATAGAGAACGCTCAGAAATACAAGCGCTGTCAGAAGAAGGAGGGATTTTGCAACGGCTCCCCAGAAGTCCGCTTTCGCCTTCGCGCTCGCAAGCTCGTCCGCAGTGCGTGTTGCAACGAGTTCGGTAAAATGAGCGACATTCGCCAGTAAACCGCTTTGAGCATCTTCGTGTTCAGACGAGAACACGGCGGCCTTTGCCTCGTCAGTATGGCCGGCGCTGAAGTCTGCAACGGCTGCCTCCTCGATGCTGTCGAGGGTTTCGGCATCTGTTTCGATAGCCTTTAGAGCCGCCAGTTCTTGCGGCGTGAGGCCAGCGACCTCCAGCGTCTTCAACGATCTCTCACGTGCCCGCTCATCCGCGTCAGCCGCGCGGAACGCCTTCAAAAAGCGCTCCTCGCCCTTCTGGACATACAGCCTTGCATCTTCGGTGGTTTGCTCTGCAGCCCGAGCCAAGCTCTCAACCTGTTCGTCGAGCGTCCAAGCCCTTTCTGTAGTCGCCCGCTCGTCATCGGCGCTCTTGGCGGCGAGAATGAACGCGCCACCTGACAGAAGCGTCAGTCCGACGGTGATCGCGTAAGCCCAATTTGTGATCGTACTAATCCGCATGGGTCCATCCAGGATGCAGCTACCAGTTACGCGAATGAGCTGCTCGTTCTACCAAGGATAAACCTAATCCATAAAAATCGCTTTAACGGCGCGGCTGGAGCTCCGCCGTCACCCTGTTGGGGTCAATTCACCTAGTGAGAACTGGTTAAACGTTTAATAGAATATTTGAAGTTGCGTGGGCACTGATAGCCCGCAATTTTGTTGGGGTGGAGTCGAATGCCAGACGTAGAAGTCAAAAGACCTCTTTGGGTTACAATAACTGCATGCGGCTTTGCCGCTGTCCTGTTCTCGAGCGTCGCTATCGGCGCGAGCGTGCTCTATAGGCAGACCAAAGCCGAGCATGAGGCGCTTACACGTGAAGCCGCTGGCGATCTTGCCCTCATCCAGACCGACATGGATGCACAACAGAAGGCGGCCTCGGCACTCGCGATCGCGCTTGCAGGTGAACCCGATGTCGCGCGACTGGTCACTTCGAACTCTCGAGATGAACTCATCGCTCGCTATGTGAGCGCCATGCCGGCCATCAAGGAAAGCGGCGGTCTCCAGAACATAACGTTTACCGATGCCAAGGGGGTCGCGCTCGCTCGTATTCACACACCGGAGAAATTCGGAGACGATATGACTGGTCGCCGCAAGACCGTCGTTGAAGCGTTGGCCTCTGGAAAACTTGTTGCTGGGATCGAGCCCGGCAAGTCTGCTGTCTCGATGTTTGCGTCGGCTCCAATTATTGCCGACGGTAAAGCGGTCGGCGTTGTCGATATCGGAACCGGGCTGACTAACGCCTATTTCGAGCCTATTGCGGCCAAGCTGGATGGAGACATTACGGTTTACATCGCGGCTGAGGGCAAGTTCTCAGTCCAGGCATCCACAGCTGCCAAGCCGTTTACGTCTGAGCAGCAGTTGACGTCGGCTTTCAACGGCGAGGGGGTAGCGCTTCAGATCGAAGACGGTGGCAAGACTCTTGTAGTCAACGCCGTACCATTCAAGAATTTCTCCGGCCAGACGATCGGTGTCCTCGAGGTTGCCTCCAATGTCAGCGAGGTCGCTGAGGAAGCGTCGGCATCGATCAGGATGACCGTTATCGGCATTATTGTCGTGTCACTGCTATCGCTCTTGGGCTTCTTCTTCTTCGCCCGAGCTCTCGGCGGAGTAATCTCCCGGATCACCGTGACGATGTCGAAACTTGCGTCAGGCGACCTCAGCCCGACGGTCGAGGGGAGCGCCCGCCCGGACGAGATCGGCGCGATGGCCCGCGCCGTACAGGTTTTTAAAGACAACGCCGTGCGCACTGGCCAACTCGAGGAAGACGCCGCAAAACAACGGGCAATGTCGGAAGACGAGCGTCGCGCCATCAGCGAGCGTGATCGGGCTCGTGCCCAGGAAATGGCGCAAGCGACGAACGGTCTAGCGGATGGCCTCAAGCATCTCGCATCGGGTGACCTCAGCTACCAGCTTACCGCGCGCTTTGCGGACGATTTCGAAGCGCTCAGGGCCGATTTCAACCGGGCTGTTGAACAGCTGCGGTCGACGCTGACATCAGTGGCGGGAGCAACAAGTTCTATCGAGAGCGGCTCGCGTGAGATTAGCCAAAGCGCCGATGATCTCTCGAAGCGCACCGAGCAGCAGGCCGCTGCGTTGGAGGAGACTGCCGCTGCCCTTGACGAGATTACAGCGAACGTTTCGAATTCGTCGAAACGTGCTGAGGAGGCCCGCTCTGTCGCTGTGCAGGCCAACCAGAGTGCACGGCAATCTGGAGAGGTCGTACAGAACGCTGTCGACGCGATGAGCAAGATTGAGCGTTCGTCCAACGAAATATCGAACATCATCGGCGTAATCGACGAGATCGCTTTCCAGACGAACCTTCTAGCCCTCAATGCAGGCGTCGAAGCTGCACGAGCAGGGGATGCGGGTAAGGGTTTCGCTGTCGTTGCCCAGGAAGTCCGTGAACTTGCTCAGCGGTCGGCCAAGGCCGCGAAAGAGATCAAAGATCTTATCCGGAACTCGAACGACGAGGTCCAAAACGGGGTTCGGCTTGTCAGCGAGACCGGTGAATCACTCCGGACGATCGAAGCCCACATCGTCACGATGAACCACCACATGGACTCGATTGCCACTTCCGCTCGTGAGCAGTCCATCGGCTTGGCCGAAGTGAACACGGCAGTCAATCAGATGGATCAAGTGACCCAGCAGAACGCCGCCATGGTCGAAGAAGCAAATGCGGCTGGCGCGACGCTAGCCTCCGAGTCCGCTAAGCTCAAGGAATTGGTGGAACAGTTCCGGTTGGCAAATGTGAGCCCTGTCTCCGGCGCTAGAGTAGTGACCCGCAATGAAACCTCAGTCCCGTCGCCAGCCCGGGCAATGGCGAGCAAGCTCACGCGTGTCTTTTCCGGTGGAAGACAATCGTCCGCGCTTCAAGCAACCCCAGCGGAGCAATGGGAAGAATTCTGACAAGAGCCTAGATCCTCAAACATTATGCCAGCCGTCGATCTGATGGCTGGCACTTGGCATTTCGGCAACTGGCAGCGTCAACTAAGACGAAGTTCGGTCGTTCGTCAGTTTGCAGTCACTGGACGCCTTGGTCTTCGGTCATTTGCTTCTGCGCGGCGCTTATCGCGGTCTCCAACGTAACAAACGCCTTGGCGTCAAACTCCAATCGTATTGTGCTGCCCCCGGCCAACCGGGCATACAATGCAGCCCATCCTGGTGATGCTGGGTCAAACTCGACAGCTTCGATCTCGGTAATTACCGCACTCAAGTCGGCCTCGTCACTTGGTATGTCTTGCATGGCGTCCTTTTCTCGATAATTCGGTTATCTACCGATAGATGGCGCTCTGTCCAACAAAGGCCAGCGCCGGATGGCGATTGACGGGCGCTAGGTTTAGCTCGAGACGTTGATTTGTCGTGACGGCAGGAGCCGAGCAAGTCTCTGGGGGTCTTGGAACGGATGGGAAAGTTCATCCGTTACTGCACAATATGGCACCAGTCATCGGAACTGATCGGTAACGTACAAAAGACATTGCCGTATTGCTATCTTTGCATGTATTGACGATAGTTTGTAAGCTGGCTGAATGAGGCGAATTGGTCCCAAACCCAAAGCGCGCACATCACGTCATTCGGTCAGCTCCCCATTCTACTAGTGACATGACCGGGTCCGCCCGAACTCGGGATGCTCCGGCGACGGATGCCGACATTACCTGCCTTGGCCGCCACTGATCTCACGAGCGAGTGCACGAAGCATTAGGCCATTGCCCCACGAGTAATAGGAGGCACGCACGGTTGGACGTCGTTCTGCGTCGGCACGACGGTTTACGATTGTCGAGAATAAAAGGCCTTTGAGACGATGATGTCCCGTAATGCCATGGCCATAAAAGTCGAGGAGAAGTGCGCGAACCTCATGCCACTCGTCTTCGGACGATATAGGAAGCTCTTCTTCCAGTTCGCGCAACACATCGAAGCATACGCGAATAGCCTTGGCATCGATTTCGGGGAGGAACTCCACTACCGCCTCCGTCCGCTGCGGATTACGCGCCTACAAAAAAACTTGGTGCTTTGAATGTAGAGCGACGGCGGAGGTCAGGCAATGGGCGTCTCAGCTTGATTGTTGCACGGAACGTCTGATTAGGTGACTGGTGCTACTGTGTGTCTGTGTCAGGGAACACAATACCGGCGTAGTGAACCGGAACATCAGCGTCGTTGCGAAAGCAGCGTCCGACCGCACGAACGTAGCGGTAGACATCCGATGCGTCCAGAACGCGATATCGCTGTTCTGTCGGATGTTCTGCGATGATGGCGTCGGTGATTTGTTTCGCGAGTTGGGGCCTGTCCGATGGATGAACCCGGTCCAAATAAGTTTCGATTGGAAGTCCGCGCTGGGTTAGCGCCGGATCGAGCCCGAAGAGAAGCGCGAGGGCGCTGTCGGCATAGATTAAGTCGTTCCCGATGTCCCAAGTAAACAGGCCTACATCGAGCATTGGGCGGCCGGCTACGGTCGTAGAAAACTGCTCCCTCAGATCCATCTGCCTCCCTCTAACGGCTATGACGCCAAGATGCCAGCAGGCGATGACAACTTCAAGGGGCTGGGATGAAGGCAAACAACTTGGATTCTTTCACCGGCGGGCGGCAATCTGGGCGGGCTCACTGTAGACGTCGCGAAGCGCGTTCAGGACTGCGCGCACACGGTAATCAGATGTCGTATAGTAAATTGTTTGCGCTTCCCTTCGTGTGCTGACCAGACCATCTCCACGAAGAAGAGCCAGATGCTGGGACAAAGCAGACTGGCTGAGCTCGACCTCTTGCGCGAGTTCCCCGACACGAAATTCGTTGTCGAGCAAAAGCTCGAGGATGCGCAACCTTTTGGCATTTGAGAAGGCCGAGAGTAGTCTCGCTTGTTCGTCGTGGGGATCGTTACTGCTGTTCATTGAAAGAGGCCCTTGATTCGACTCGTATGATACATTGAGTTTTAGACATGCCGAAGTCGCGTAAAAAGTGTGTATGCTTGCGCACCGAGAGCGCTGATCGGCTCTTTTGGCGCACTTTTGTGGCCACTAGGTGTTGTCCTTTCTACTCAGCGGCGGTTGATCGTCGATCGGCATCACCTGGCAACTTCGCATGTGCCTCGTGACCGCCCCCATGCTCTTGTAGCCAATAGCCGCAGGCAACGAACACCGCTCCTCCGGCAAGGTTTCCGAGGGTCACCCAAATTAAGTTTCTAAACACGCCGGAGATCGGGACGGAGTTTGCGCTATCCATCAGCAGCGCCGTGGCGAAAGTGAACATGTTCGCCACAGAGTGCTCGAAACCAGCCGCCACAAAGATGGTGATAGGCCAGAAGATCAGGAATATTTTAGCGCTAGCGTCATCGGTCCGATTGCACATCCAAATCGCCAGGCAGACGAGCCAATTGCAAAGCAGGCCGCGAAAGAAAAGCTCGCTACTGGGTGCAGATAGCTTCGCGGCAACGGCTGACATGAAATGCTCGCGACCGTCTCCGAATATCGCGCCGCCGCCGGCTCCTTTGAATAGTAGAGCGAGGACTACCGCGCCGACGAGATTCCCAAACCACGTTGCGGTCCAGACGCCGAGAAGCTGGGGGATCGTTGACCGTCCCGAAAGGACCGCCATCGGCATGTACATGGCTGTCCCGGTGAACAACTCCGACCCAGCGAAAATCACGATCGTCAGCGCGGCCGAAAACACCGCCCCAGAAACCAACCGGACCCAGGCAGCATCGACATGCGCTGTCACCGAATACATGATGATATTGCCGAACCCGATATAAGCTCCAGCCATCGCCGCGCCTATCAGGAAGCCAATCATGTTTTCCCGGATTGCCGTAACCTTGTGTTCTCCGGCGTCGACGAGTGTCGTGATCGTGTCTTTGTACATCGCGGGTCCTCTGTTGCAGGACCATTGCTAGCACTGAAGACTTAGCGGGCAATTATACGACAGTATGGCGGGGGTAACCTTAGGTTTGGTAGACTATCACCGCGGTTGGAAACCCAGTCTCGATCCGGCGGCCCAAGAAAATCGAGTTGGCAGCCGGCTCCAGAAGTGAGGCTTTACAAGCCTTTTAGTCCGCAAGCTTGAGCCAAGCGCTGAATTTGGTCCCGCCGTCCTTTTCGAAGCGAAACTCGCCCCCCAACTGGTGAATAAACGCTTTGATGAGACGCGTACCCATGCCGGGAGAATCCGTGCTGCCGTCAAATCCGACCCCGTCGTCAACCACGGACAGCTCGGCTACGCCATCAGCTTGGGATCGAAGACTGACATGGATAGTACCCGCTTGGCGGCCGGCAAAAGCATACTTCATGCTGTTTGCGATTAGTTCGTTGACGAGAAGAGCGAACGGCGTAGCGCGGTCGGGCGCTATGGTCATATCCTCGACATCGAACGATACGGTCACGGGGAGCCCGTGAACATCAATGAGCGTTCTAACAAAAGACGGAATAAACTCAGCTGCCGATACGCCGCTGAACTGGTCAAAGCCGTACATTTGTTCATGCACAGCGGACATCGCCGAGATGCGCTCACTGAGACGTTGCACCGCCTCGGGCTCGAAACCCTGCATCCGGAGCAGTGCCATGACTGTCTGAAGGTTGTTTTTTACCCGGTGATGGATTTCGCGCATCAGCGTCTGATTTGCCGCCAAAGCTTCGGCAAGCTGGTGTGTGTGCAGTGCGTCTTCTCTGATAAGTCTCTGAATCCAGAGCGCTGCCGCAACTGCGCCAACGACCGCGAAGATTACCAACAAGGCAGCGATTTTCGCGTCGTCCCAGAAGGGCTGCATGAGGACTTCCACATCGGCGGACGCGATCGCGACGAATGGAGTTCGCTCAATGATGCGGTAGCCAACTAGCCGGTCCTGATTATCGACCGGTGAGTACGAGCGATAAATGCCAGAGGTCGCTTTCCTCATGTAGTCGGTGAAAAGGACATATCCGCCCATATCAACAGGACCCGGCGGCTCTGGATGCCTGGCGATGAGCTTGCCGTCGCGCCGAAGGAAACTCACGGTCGAGTTCGGTCCCATATCAACCGCATCCCAAATTGGTTTCAAGACATCTGAGTTGAACGCAATAGCGGCTACCCCTGCGAAGTTTCCGTCCCGTTCGAGCCGGCGGCTGACTACGAAGATCTGGCGATTGGTCAAGCGGCTGACAATCAGCGCCGACGTATATTCCTCCGCACCGTTCCTCAGGCGCGTGAAATACTCCCGATCGGAAACATTCATCGCCTGTATTTTGGGGTCGTTGGAGTAGAGCGTAAGGCCGTCGACGCCGACTACGTATGCCGTGACCAGGGGTGGGAGATCGGCGACTGCTGCGTTTAGATCGTGGACCTGCTGAGGATCGACGGATAGCACGCTTGATCCAAGGGAGTCGTCAATGCGGTGCAGAGTTTCGCGAGCAAGCGAGTTGAGCCAGACCGCATTCGCTGCAACGATCTTGGATGCGGCGCTCACCTGGGTATCGGCCCGCTTTACAGTCGCCTGGTAGCTTGAGACGAGCCACAGGCCCAGGACGGAAATCAGCGCGAGAAACATTATACCAATGACGGCAAGTGACGCTCGGCCGACCGCGCCTGGCGGAAGTCCACTGGAACTACTGAGTACTCGTGCCATGCAGTTCCGCTTGCTTTCGGGTGCTACTACGAACCCATAGCCGCCTGCCGCCTGCGTCGCAACCGAGTTGAGACCGAAACATTAGGTGTCGTTCGCGGCGGCTATCCGCTGCCTCTTAGGGTAGTATCGCCCTATCGAGACCAAGTATTCGAAAATCTCCGAAACAAGATGATCACGGCTACCGTGTTTTTCGCCGATCTTTCTGAGGCGGGGAGCGGCGATTTCGTAGGCTTCCAGTGAAAGGTCGGCATCACCGATGAGGTACCCAGACCCCAGCACAGCAGTGATGTCGCAGCCAGTGTCGGCGACCTCTTGGACGAACTCTGGTATCTGGTTTTCGGACATCATCTTCACAGTTGTCTCCCAGTTTCGATGCAACCTTACCCGAGATTTTCTAAGATGCCAGTCGCAAAGTCGCTTGACCTGCCATCCGTCAGGTTCTCAGGTGCGGTTTCCACGCGGGCCGACGTCCTGGAGGCATGATGCGCCTAACACTACCTCAATATGTACCGTGTCGTAGCCGAATACCGCCCAGTCGTCGCAATAGCATTTGCGCGTGACGAGCTTCAGCGCGCGTTGAAATATGAGATGATCGATGTCCCTCATAGTATCTCCTTGAGAACCCACCCGGCCTTCGGCCGCTTGCCGCCCCGTTTGGCAGCCCGGAAATCTGCTTCCGCGACAGCCTTCCGCTTCGCATCCAAAAGACCGTCAGCCCAAACCGTTATACGATAACGGCCTGCCGCAAAAATGTACCGATCCGTGTCAGCGCGCCTGCCAGCGGCGTAGCCTGCCCGGAACACTTTCTTCGCGGCGCTTAGGTCGATGCGGCTGTGGAATTCCGGCCCTTGGGCCACCCACCACTTTCGGAAAGCGGCCTCGAAGCTCGTCTTTTTCGATCTGCTTGTCATGTCCAGCAAACTAGACGTCCCGCTCGAATGAGGGTGTCCAGCCCCGTGTCATACCATGGCTCATCGCGGCCTCCGCGAGCGCCAACTGCAGTCTTAGGTACTTGACGTCCGCGAGAAGCGTGGCAATTGTCGCTTTCGCATCGTCATCGTGAAAGGCCAAGGCAGCTTCGACCTCGAAGTCTGCATCGATTTCCTTCGCAGGTTTATTCAACATGGTCAGCGTCTCGGATTCCTTCCTGGTAAGCCCGAACGGCGGCGTTCATGCCTCGCAGTTTCGGAAGCATCGGACACGTCATAAGGGCAAGGTTGAGCAACCGCCGTTTGGGGCATGGCCGTTGTGATTTCCAATTTCCAGTGTGTTCACTTTATGTTCTTTTTCCGAGCGAAAGTCAACGACCCGTCTCGAGGATCTCCGGCGGCCTACTCAATCACTCACTCAGAAATCGTCTCAGGTCATCTAGCATTGCAACCTGACCTTTGTGCAACGCTAGTGCTGCCTCCTCAAGAACAAACCATTCGGCACGATCGACCTCGGGGAAGAACTCGCGTTTCCCGGAATGCGGCGGCCATTCGATGTCGAACTGCGAGCTGACAGATGGATCTGGCTCTTCCGAACCGTCGGCCTTCGCGACCCATACCTCGACGCTCTTTGATCCGGGTTGTTTGTAGGTTCCAAGCAATCGTGGCTCGCTGCTAAGCGTGACTCCTGTTTCTTCGAACAGTTCACGCTTTGCAGCATCTAGGTGATCCTCCCCCGGATCGACGAGGCCTTTTGGAATCGACCAAGCTGCCTCGTTCTTTTTAGCCCAAAATGGCCCACCTGGATGGACGAGGAGTACTTCTGTTTCGCTGTCCACCGATCGATACAAAAGAATGCCCGCGCTCACCGCTGCCATGCCATCGCCTCCCGGCCCAACGTTAGGCGCATAACGGCTGTTATAGCCTGTTATGCCGCCTTCAGCATATCAGCGCTAACTGGCATCCCCAAGTGGAACCCCTGGACGCGATCTATCCCGAGCTCTCTGAGGAGTGACAACTGGGCTGCAGTTTCCACCCCCTCGACGAGGATCGTATTTCCCCGGTTGCGGATGAGCGAAATCATGTCTTGAAGCATGGTAAGCCCACGCGGATTCGAGCAGTCATGCAGAAATGTTCTGTCGACCTTGACCGTTTGGAACTCGATCGCACGTAGCCAAGATAGGCCGGCAAATCCTGAGCCAAAATCGTCCAGCCATATTTCGACACCGAGCGCCCGCAGGTCGGCAATGCACTTGAATACCTCCGACTGCATTTCCATATGCAGCCCTTCCGTGATCTCCAGCGCCAGACGTGACCCAGATATCCCGCACTCTTTCAGAATATCCGACACGTTCGATGCGAAGTCAGCTGACTTTAGCTGGACGGGGGAGACGTTCACGCTGACTGTTGCCATTCGGTCGGTCATCAGAATGTCCCTGCAGGCCGTTTCAATCGCCCAGCGACCCAGTTCCAGGATCGCCCCTGTTTGTTCCGCAACCGGGATGAAAATCTTTGGCGAAACAGCCGTGCCATCTGGCATCTTGAAGCGCATCAACGCTTCGACCGCTCGCGCAACGCCATCGACATCGAAGATCGGCTGATAAACCAGGGAGACGAGATTACGGTCAATCGCTGCGGCAAGAAGCGGGACAAGCTTCCCGACGCTGTCATCTGGACGAGGAAGCGATGGATCGAACACGCGAACGCAGTTGCGTCCCGTAGCTTTTGCCGCGTAAAGCGCCAAATCCGCCTCTCGGACAATTCGCTCGACTTTATCGCCACTTTGTTGCCGCGTAACCGCGACGCCGACGCTCACGGTCACCACTGAACGATCGTCAGGGCGCTCTGCGTGAGCAATCGCCAAATCCTCAATGTCGCGTCGAATTCGGTTTGCCATCGACTTTGCCATCTCCGGCGTTCCAGTGGGCATGACGACAATGAATTCTTCGCCGCCGTATCTGCCGATCGTCCCATGTGAGCTCGAAACGACATCTCTGAGCGACTTGGCGATGACGGTGAGGCAGCGATCGCCTTCCTGGTGGCCGTACTGATCGTTGAAGCGTTTGAAGAAGTCGACGTCGATCAAGATCACGGCGAATGCGCGACGATGCTTCCTCCAGCCTTCCCAGCATTCATCGAGCCGTCTGTCCAACGCTCTGCGGTTTTCGATACCGGTCAGGTAGTCGGTGTTGGATAGCTCGAGAAGTTCCAACCCTCGCTCTGTCGCAGCCCATTGCTGATAGCGGGCCTCCGCAGCATTCAGCAGGACGTTGCTTCGTTCGACGTTCAATCGCCAATTCACGAATGACGTGAACAGGAAGCAGGAGATATAAAATAGGCCGAACGCCAAGCGATAGGCGGGAGTCGTCGGGAAGACCCAGTAAATAGAGATGAAAAATGCGAGGAGCACGATCCCCGAGGTAGCGACCGATAGCCGAAACGAGAAGCTGAAAAACAGGTTCGCGCCCATCATGAAGATAGCACCGAATATCATGTAGTAGGACATAGCTGTCGTGTCATGACTTGCCACTGCTGGCCAAAGCCAACCGATGTATCCGACGACTAAGGCCGAAGCGCAGGTGACGTCCAGCCAGATGGTCCGCGCCTTGGCAATCCGCAGCACCTCGAACGCCAGCAGTGCTGCGAACGCGATGACGAGGCGGGCAGCAATTGTCGTTGGCGCAACGTCAGGGATAAGCCAACTGTCCGGAGCCGCGAAACCTACATAAACGCCGACTGCCACCCACAAGCCGTGGCGAGACCAACGACGCCGGATAGCATCTTTTTCGGTTTCCAACGATCTGCGCGCGTCTGCGAATGAGTACGCCATGTTTAGGTCGTGCGCCGGCACGTTCGCCGCAGCCACACTCACGCAAACCGACCGCAGTTATCGATGGATATATGCACGCAATAGTTGATCATTAGTGTGCGCCCTTCAAACGTTACTGTCGGCTACTCGCGTTCAGCTAATTAAGAATTCGACGAATTTGCTAAATTAGAATCACAATCACAACGGCAAAATTACCCTCAGCACGTGTGGAATCCAGTCGCTTTATTTTCGGGCGATGTTTATGATTAACCATACATCAATGAGGGTTCAAAATGGCACAAAGCTTTGCGTTTGATGGGGAAAGCTTGATCACGGACGCGCAGTTCCGAGCGGGAAATGGGTCCCTCGCGATGGAGAACCCAGGGGAATTGGTCGTCGCGAAAGCCGAGCTCGCTCTCATTCTGGACACTGCACTGCAGCAGTTTCAGGGCGGGCTCGATCCGTCGTCAATCATAGCGCGATTGACCCGAGACCTACATTCGTTGCGCCGTCGTTCGCACGTGGGCGTCTGGAACGAAATCACATTGATCGCTCAATCCCACCCAGTTGCCGATTTTCTGCATCAAGACCCCCTTACGCGTTGGTCGTTTGAGAAGCCCCGCGGATACTCGGGCGATGCAAATCTCCTCGACTTCATTTACGACACGGGTGACACTTCAGCTGCGGTTGCCATGTCCTCAGACCTTGGTAGGGCGATCTATGCATACACCCGAAATGCGACCTCGTCGGTCGCCGTCCGCGAACGTCGAGATATCCTCGCCGAACGCGTTGATAGCATCTCTAAGACCTCTCCTGCGCCAATCGACGTGCTGTCGATTGCGTCTGGACATCTGCGCGAGGCGGCAAAGTCTAAGGCGCTAAACGAAGGGGGCGTGAGGCGATGGGTGGCTTTCGATCAGGACCCGATCAGTGTCGGTACCGTCGCACGTGATTATAGGGGCACCGCCGTCGAAGCCGTGAACGGATCGGTCAAATCGTTGCTTGGCAACCGCCACGATTTGACGGCGTTCGATTTTGTCTATGCCGCTGGGCTTTACGACTATCTGCCCGCGCAGGTGGGCGTGAGGTTGACCCGAAAATGCTTGAGCATGCTGAAGCCTGGCGGGATCTTCTTGTTTGCAAATTTCTCTGATGAGACCGCAGTGGACGGCTACATGGAAACGTTCATGAACTGGCCGCTGCTGCTAAGATCAGAGGACGACATGTGGAAAATCGCCGGCGAAAGTGCGCACGGCGTCGATGTCGGAACGCGGGTTTGGTTCGGTGAAAACCGTGATATCGTTTATTGCGAGATCACGAGGCGAGATTGAGCATCTTGCGCGGTCGTTTACCTTGGCCGCGGACGGCCACCCGATCACCCAGCCGCCCGTCACGCGCGTGGGAACCGAAGACCGTTCCAGCGGCTGAGATTCGTGTTTCAACCATATGTGACGAATACCCGATATGAGCTGGTTATCTCAACGGATTTGCGCCGGCCGCCATCTGACAGGATCATCTAATGACAATGAGGAGCTCAACCTATGTCAGATCACCAGCTAAAGACCGTTGATGTCGCATTAGACGCTTATATTGCACGGAATGCGAGTCGGGCTGAGGAAAAAGAGCCAAGGTTCCCAATCGAGCTTGATATCGCGCTGTGCTGCGTGGTCCTTGGTGATGTCACGGCTTTAGGTCTGTGGACCGAAGAGCTAGCGAGAGCGCTCGCCCGGTCGCCTACGTTGGAATTTAAAGAACTTGCTGCCGATTTGAGGGAGCTTTATTCGCAATGGAGCGCTTTCGAATTGAGGGAAGGCAATGGCGCACTACTGGACTATCGCCATTGCCTCGAAAGGTCCCCGCCGGCCGTTATCGGGTATGAACGTATCACTAACGCTCGACGATTTCAGAGTACTAAAAGCCGGGTCCCCGGGGATCCACGGTGGGCTTTTGATCTGGAGCTAGCGCGACAATCAGCTTGTCGATCTCATAGCCGGTAAAAAACGACTCTCCGTCAATAGTCACATCGAAAAAGGGCCCCGCCTCGGGGGCTATCTCGACCGAGAACGAGGCATCCTCCTCAGCCATACGCTCCATCATTTCGAGGGCCTTCTGAAACTTCTCCAGGGAAACTTTCTTGTCTTTGTAATGCGCGACTGCTGACGACGCTCGGCTTCGACCGTGCTCGCCTTTCCCCGTTTTTACAGGCGATTGCCCGTCGATGCTGACCTCATACTCGGCAACTTTGTCGTCAACCTTGTTGAACTTCCCTACGATAGGCATTTAGGTTTCCTGATTGCTGGTTTCTCAAGCTTTCAGTAGTTCAAACTTGTTACCGATCGGTTCCCAGGTGAGTTAGTGCGTCAGGCCGTCTGCCCTGGTGCCGAATGGGTCATCGCAGTGACAGGTATGGTCAAGAGGTCGCTTGAAGTCGCGGGCTCGGTAATATGCTTTGTTACCTGCCGCACGGAAAACCCGGTCCTTCGGGTCGGGAGGCAAGCGGCTCGTGGCGGTTGATAGAAGTGTATCCTCCGGCTACGACGACCCTGCCAGGAGGGGTATCGCCTCGATCGGAGGCTAAGTTCACTCGTTCTCGAACAGGTTGTGGGGGTCCAAGACGATCGTTAGGGAGCGGGCTTGGAGGCTAGTTCGTTCCCGTATTCTGACGTGAGCAATGCGGTCAGCTCATCGATGGAATTCCCGTCCTGCTGTGCGACGCGGCTGATCTCGACGTCGACCGGCTCGATCAGCGTAGGCCAAGGGCTGACTACTAAGCCTGACAGCAGAGCGGATCGACCGACGATGAGTTTTCCGTCCGAGGAAAAACGTCTGCTTGCCGCTCAAGCTGGACCCGCAGATCTGCGACTAGCCCGGGCGGTGCGGATAGTGTGATGCTTGGCGAGTCGCCGGCCTTTCCCGCGG
Organism: Rhizobium sp. Rhizsp42; assembly: GCF_047304155.1. Taxonomy (NCBI): domain Bacteria; kingdom Pseudomonadati; phylum Pseudomonadota; class Alphaproteobacteria; order Hyphomicrobiales; family Rhizobiaceae; genus Rhizobium; species Rhizobium sp. Rhizsp42. The sequence goes on from NZ_JBGLYS010000007.1 coordinate 165,044, forward strand.
CCATGGAGAAGAGATGAGAATGATGATCGAAAATCAAATTCCCGCATTCGTCGAGGAAGTGGCAAGCACCGGCTGCGATATCGTGGCTGTACTGGGAGGGTTCCTCTTTGGCGATGCCGACTTGTCGACGGAAGATTATGAGTTAGTCGAGCCGCAGATTCTGGCGATCTGCGCGAAATACGGACGGCGGGACCACCTCACGAAGGAAATTTCCCACTATCTGGTTTCAATCGGGCGGTATTACCCGAAAGAAGCTGACGCTGACGGAACGTTCGGTAGCAGCAAATGCCCTGGTGGGAAGCTTGAGGGTCTCAACGACAAAGGCACATGGATCGCGATGATGCCTGGGCTAAAACGTACAGGGCCGACGAAACTATAGACTCCGACACCGTGTACCTCATCCCCGCGAGCCTAGCCAAGCGTGGCCAATGTGATCGCTGCTGGCTCGCCGAGCAGACACGGAGTCCTCTATTACCGGGTCCTCCTTTTCATGACCACGGTGGAGAGGTATAGTGTGAGTCTAGCTTGGGAGTGCCCGGATGAAAGACCAGCACGAGTGGTCGCGAGGCGATGCGGAAGAGCGCATACGCGAGGTTTTCGACGACGCCAAAGCCGGCGAGGCGCAGATCGTTCGCGACAGCGGCGGCAAATTCGAGATCCGGTTTATTCCTGACAATGCGGCTGAAACGCTCGGTCAGTACCTGGCGCGAGGTGCTCCTGACGAAGCTTGAGTCAGGACCTCGTCGCGGATAGCACAGCGCTCCTTGGCTTTACCACCGGGAGAGACGCGAAAGCGCTCCCCAATCATTTGGCTGCTCTTGATCTTGGTTCGACGCTAATCTCGGGGGCTCGTCTCTCGCGCCAACTTCAGCAGACGGGTCATCCTTCGCGGTCTTGGTCAACCGCGGAATAGTCCATATCCCACGATTGGGATTGAACACTCCCGGCAGAGGGCGATGTTTATTGATTTGCTCGAAGTCACCACTGTTCATCGTTGCAATGGGCATGTCGTAGACGATCGACATCGCTGCGATGAACAGATCTTGCCCTGGCTTTTTGTCTTCTTCAGGCTGCCAAAGCCTCTCGAGAGGCCGGCAGCAGTATAGCCTCGCGAGTACCCGTGCGACCTCCGGCGAGGAGGGCGGGTAGTAGAATCTCGTCTTGAGCAAGCCATCGACCCATTCAGCCAGCTTCCGGGCGCGGGTGGGATCAACCCGCCGCAAATCCGCGATCCCTGTTTCGATCTCCAAAATCACAGGAAAGGATAGGGCCAGACGCGTTTCGTTTTCCAGCCATCGTTTCACCGCCGGCAAAGGGTACGTCTTGATGGTGTTACTGATCACATTCGTGTCCAGCAGGAAGATGTCGTCAGTCATGCCTCCGGTCCGCATCGCTACAAGGTAGTCTACGGTCGCGCCTTAAGGTTAACAGCCTGTAAAAAGAAACTTTAGCGTACCCTAAATAAGAAAATATATTGACATGCAGCCGATGTTCATCTTATGTTCTCGTCATGACCCATATAGCTGCGAAACGACTGATCCGAATTATTTGAACGCAACCGCGCGGGCGGAATGGTGTCCAGTTCGATTGTGTCCAGTTCGTATGAGTTAGAGGTCAGGCATGGCACCTCAGGATCGCATGCAGCAAAACCGGAAATCGGTTGTCGTTTCCCCAAGTGAAATCGCCTACAAACCCACACTGAAAGGCCCAAGCCGACCCGTTTTCCGCTCGAACGCAGTTCGTGACATGGGCAGTGTGCTTGATCTCAATCCTAGTGTGCGTTCGTGGACATGTGGCGCTGTCGTGCTAAGGGTCGGCCGCAAAAAGCACGCTCCTGACCTCCAGATGGAAGACATGGACGGTCGTCTGTGGCTGCTGGACGTCTTCGATCGCAAGAATCTTCCTGACCAAGATGCCGTCGCGACCGCGGCCTCGGAGATGTCGTGCCATTACCGTTCGGTCGATCGGGCGGAAATCTACGAGGGCTTCAGGCTCGCAAACGCGAAGGACCTTCTTCGGTACGCAGGGCACGTTGTTCCTCTTGGTGACCGCGTTCGGTTGCTGGCGTTGGTCGGTGAACACGGGCCGTTGTCTTTTGCCGACTGCCTCCGTGCAGTTCGCGAAACCCAGCCCGTGGCCGCAATCGCCTCCCTAATCCTACAAGGCTACCTCGCGGTGGAACTCGACGACGAGCTGATCGGCCCCGAGACGATGGTGAGACGAATTAGTAGCTGAGCCTACCGTCGTTACTCCAATCATCGAGGCTCATCATGACATTTTCCGAAGAATTCTGGAACCGTAAGGCTCGCCCGCCGGCAAATTTCGTCACTCTTGTCGCCGAAATGGCTATCCGTCGCACAATGCGACCGCATCTGCGAACCGCACATTACGTCCTGGCAATCCGGCTCCCCGAGAAAGACGACATGTACGTATATGAGTTGGCCACGCGCAGAATGCTCGATCCTGAATGTGAGACCGATGATGATGGTGCGCCGGTTGTCCTAGTAGCCAACGTCGCTACCATCAAGGGGCGGACATGGGACCTCGCGCGCAAATTCAATGAATTGCGGCGGGTCGTCATTTTCTACACAGACGATACCGAAATCTCGACTGATTTCGCTCTTCTGATCGATCGTAGGATCGACATGGAACTGCCCAGAGCTAGTCACTTCGCGGCAGCAGCAAAGCTGCTCGGGCGTACGGCTTCTTATCGCGACACCGTGTTCCTCGCCAGTTGCCGTCTCTGCGACGTACGCTTGGCGGTGCTACCGCACCGGTCAATCTCAAACGTCGTTCAACGGCTGAAAGCGGTGGCGTCTGAGGATATGGCACCGAGCAAATCGTCAACGAACCCAGCGTCGCCCCGTCTCGAAGACCTCTCGGGCTTCGGAGCTGCGAAGACATGGGGCCTCCGACTTGCTGGCGATATCAAAGCTTGGATGGCCGGGGATCTGCAGTGGTCCGACATCGACAAAGGCATTCTTCTTGCAGGACCGACGGGCACTGGGAAAACAACCTTTCCCAAAGCTCTCTCGAACACTTGCGGTATCCCCTTGGTTGCGACTTCCGCTGCTAGGTGGCAGTCGAAAGGACATCTCGGCGACTTGCTCAAGGAGATGCGCAAGTCCTTCGAGGAGGCGGCAGCCGTTCGGCCGTCTATCCTTGCTATCGACGAACTCGACAGCGTCGGTGATCGAGATGCATACAAGAGTAGCGACTACCACGACTATAAACGGCAGGTAATTAACGGGCTGCTGGAGTGCCTGGACCCGTCGGAAGGGCGGGAAGGCGTTATCGTGGTTGGCTCTACAAACGATGCAAGCGCGATTGACCCAGCTTTACTGCGACCCGGCAGGTTTGAGCAGATCGTCCATATCGACCGACCTAATGCCGAGGATCGCAAATCAATCCTGAGATACCATCTGCCGGAGTTGGCTCTCGAGGATTTAGATACGTTTGTTGTATCGTCGGAGGATTGGTCCGGAGCGGACATCGAGAAGCTGGCTCGAGATGCTAGGCGCATTGCTCGGAGTTCGGGCCGGAGAACGGTGACTGACGAAGACCTGCTTCTGGCAATGCCGCCACTGGCCACTTACAGCGAAGAGGAGGGGCTCCGTCTCGCGGTCCACGAGATCGGACACGCGGTTGTCGGCGCTACGCTGCGGCCCATGCAGCTGCTAGGCGTCAAGATCAATCGATGGCGGCCCTCAAAAGTCGGTTGGAACCATATCGGTATGACCTTATTCAACGAGAAGCCACCCCTCATGACGTCTGAATCCTACTTGGCTGACTCGATCGCGATCCTTCTCAGTGGCATGGCCGCGGAACGCATCTTCTTTGGCGAACACTCGATGGCATCGGGTGGCGATGCGGCATCCGATCTCACGAGAGCCAGCGATCTGGCAACCATGATGGAACGTTGTTTTGCGTTTGGCGACAACCTCGTGACGGACATCGGCTTCGGCCAGCGACCGATGGAGTCACTGAGGCAAAGCGATCCGGTCCTTCGCGGAGCCGTCCAGCGTCGTCTGGAGGTTCAGTATAGCAGGGTAACGGAAATCCTGACAGCCAAACGTCCAGCAGTTGAAAAGCTGGCTGAGCGTTTGGCGAAGAGCTTTGAACTCTCGGCCGACGATATCCTGCAGGCGTTACGCAATGAAGTAGTTTCAGAGTTGGGAGCCGAGGCATGAGAATCTGGGTTTTTTCCGATATCCACCTCGAATTCGGGGCGCCTTTTCAGGTGACCCCGCCGGACGACATCGATGTCATCGTCTGTGCGGGGGATGTGCTGGACAAGGGGGTGGTGCCGAGCATCGAATGGCTTTCTGCGTTCGTGGGTCCAGAGGTGCCGGTTATTTTCGTCGCGGGAAACCACGAGTTCTATCGCGCTTTCTTTTCGGACAGCATAGCGGCCGCCGAAGCTCTACGCGATCGCTATCCGAACGTTCACTTCCTTGACGACCGCGATGTTGTCCTCGACGACGTTCTTTTTTTCGGGGCAACATTTTGGACCGACTTCCGACTCTTTGGTCGCAATCCGGAAGTCTCCATGTGGGCGGCCGAGAAGGGCATGAACGACTACAAGCAGATCCGGTTTCAAAAGAAGCCGTTTATGAAGTTTAAGCCGATCCACTCTTTCCGTAGGCATGACGCTTCCATCAAATTCTTAGCGGACAGCTTGGGTCGGAGCGACGTCAGAAAGAAGGTTGTCGTCACTCACCATGCGCCGTCACCCCGGTCGATTTCGCGGTGGTTCCGGGATGATCCGTTGTCGCCATGCTACGCCTCGGATTGCGAGGCGTTTATCAGGGAGGCCGAGCCGGACCTGTGGGTGCATGGGCATGTGCATCAATGCTTGGACTATACGCTCGGATTCACCAGGGTCGTCTGCAATCCAAGGGGTTACCCGGGGGAGGCGACGGGGTTTGATCCGGGCTTGGTGATCGAGATCTGACTGGGGTGCGGGTGGCATGGCTGGATGAACGGGGCCGGAGATGGAGGTGGGTGTGACTGGCAATCTTTTGGCAGGGCTGACCAAAGATCAGCTAGCGTTCGCGCGTTCGCTTGTCGACAGCGGGAGATATTCCAGCGTGGAGGATGTCTTGCAGGCGGGACTAGAGCTCCTGCACGAGGAGATCGAAGGTGAGATTGGGGCAATGGAAACGCTGCGAGCCACAATCGAGAGCCGCTTGAAGAGGCCCACGATTTCCACTGAAGAGATGGAGACGCGGGTTGCGGCGATCGTTGCGGGGAAGCGGCAGACGGTCTCGGTCTCAGCAATGCGTGATCCGAATAGATGCCCAATTCATCCGGGAGCGTTGCTTCGCGATGACTTGCTTCCCGCAATTGGAAAGCCTACGTCGGAGATCGCTAACTTGCTGGGCATCTCGCGACAGGACCTTGATGAAATCCTGAGGGAGGAAAGCCCGGTTAGCGTTGCCGTAGCTGTCCGGTTTGGGAAGATGTTCGGTAACGGGCCGCTGATGTGGATTGGGATGCAAGCCGCATACGATGTGTGGCATGCCGTTCGTGAGGTCGATGTCTCGGGCATTCCGACGCTTCGCGGAGATTAGCTCAGAATTAGCGAGCGGGGGGGCGCTGAACTCGACCGCTCGCGATCGCCCACCAGTTAGATTAGGCATGAGAAAACAACATCAAGGTTGCATTTTTGCGTGCAAGCCATAAGTTTCTCGCTACATGTTTTGTTGCTTGAAGCGGCCAAGCGTGTTCGGGACGGAAAATGCCTTTCAGAGGTAGGCCAAGGTTTTGCCAGTTGCGTTCCAACGTACGAACTCATCAGCGCGGCGTGATGTTCCGAGCGCATGTATTTTTTTGATTTCCACTGCGATCGCTTTATGCTTGTTGCCGGATTTTGCCGAACCGTCGGACTCATCGCCGCCCCTTGCTGATAACCCGCACGTTGTCTGCAAAAACTTTAGTTTCCCCGATCCTTCTCCAAACCCAGCTCCAGCGCTGGACGCAAGACGGCCCTTCTATTTCGACATTGGACCACATCGATATGCTATACCCTGGCTATATCTATGGGGACGGCCGAGGCCAAACGCCGCGAGCTGTTTGATGACGCAGCGTTCTATTGGGTTCCAGTTCAGATATAAAACAGCAGATCCCGCACGCAGTCACGATATTGCCTATGCGTATGACGGACCCGAGTTGATATCCCAAGTCCCGATCGACAGGGTTCGAGTGTTTGACTTCTCACACTATGATGGTTCTCCAGATGATTACCACAGTCCTGAACGTCGGTTTGATAGCCTACTTGCTGGGTTACCTTCGCCTACCTCGCGCGTTCGGCTCGACGATCTGGAGGTCGTTCAAATCAATCATGCAGGACAAACCGCTTGGCATGGGCAGACGGACTATACGGAGGTCTATTTCACCTGTGTCCTCCCGTTCATCTGCACCGGCTTTCTCGATCTCAAAGATCTCAAGGTTTCCGCTTCAATAGCCGCATCGCGTCAGGCAGTCCCAGATTTTTGGACATTAGAGAAACGATTGCGGTCTTTACTCGGTGAATGGGAGATACGTTAGTCGTCTGCGGGAATTTGAATGTTGCGATGTGTTGCAACCATCGATGTGGAATGTGGGCTGCCTGGCACTCTACATTCGATTGTAAGTCACGTTACCGTTTGGCTTGCTTCGCCAAATCAATGCTACAGATCCGGGATTGCTACGGGGCGATACCGGCTGTCGTCTACTACGACGATTGAACAAGCGGTGACGTGGCGTCTGGACGGAGGATAGTCGGGCCTGATTGATCACAACCTCGACTTTCTGTTGGATCCATTGCTACGAACCATTCACTGACGTGGAAAATCGAGTGGAGTGCGCAGATGCTGACCGAGCGCGGCGCTACAATGAAGCCGTGAGCTCCATTGCGCGTCGGCCGCTGTTTCCTGGCGTTACACCTCACCAACTCAATTGTGGCTCAAACCCTTTCGCAAGAAACCGGACCAACGCACCGGTTCGTGTTGGATGCCAATCACTAGCGAGATGGCACGAGAGGTCTTCGTCCGCCTGATCTTCGTCCAGCTTTCTCTTGAATACCGCACGGTAGTCATTCAGCCCTATCCGGGCATCATCATCGAAACGCTTGAACCTAGATCCCTGAATAATGCCGTCCTTGCTCCTGACCTGGAACCAATAGCCGTTAAGTTGGCTGCTGTTGGCCAGATCCGAGAGCCTGATCAACCCGTCAATTTCCTGGCGTTCAACGATCTGATCGTCACGCGCGCCAAACTTGCTGAACTGGAGCTGACGTAGGGCCCATTTATTCATCTTCGGCGACATCTTATAGAGTGCGGCGAAAGCATCCCTGAGCCTCTCGGAAGCCGCACCTGAGGCCAACGCCTCCGCGTGAGCGTCCACAAATTCCTGCTGCGCCACACCCAGATCCGCCTTCAGAGGTTCGACATCCTCCGGCAATCGATCGGATCTGGTGATCTCAACCAGCTTGGACACTACGATGGGCAGGTCTGCCTTGTCACCATCTGCCGCCGGATACCATACCACCCCTTGCAGCTTGGGAAGTCCGCTCGTGCTTTGGGAGCTGTCTCCTGCCGTACCGAAGGCTGCGGACAGCAAGCGGTCCACAAGATGTCCTGCTGACGTAGCCGCGAACTCGGCAATCCGGAAACGGCCTTCATCCGAGCGGTCATGGTCGAAGATTTCGATATCGTAGGGTCGCGCATGTGCAATGCCGTCGGAGGAGGTCACGTGAATAACGTAACCTTCGAACCAAGGCTGCTGGTCATAGTCGACATGGAACCACACGCCTGTGAACGTGACCCGGTCACTCGGTTCAAGGCGCAGCTTGCTTGCTGCTGAGAGGATGGCGTCCCGGTAGTTGTCGATTACTGTCTGGAATGCGGTGTTGTCGCTCGGGCGGCCAAACATGAATTGGGAGATGTGGTTGCCGACGACCTCGATCGCCGCGTCAGGGCCGCTAACAAGCAGCTTGCCGATATAGGAGCAACTGGTCAGGTCAGAATTATCTGAGAGTTCGCCTGTCTGGAGTAGGTGTACGTCGGAAGCTGCTTGCATTGTTGCCTCGTGGACGCAGTTCGACGCCCGAAAAACAGCGCCGGGGCATCGATCTGCTAAGCGATCGTGGTTGAAAGACGGCAGCTCGAGAAGCCGCGTGGAGTAAGTTCTGGCAACAAGGCTCGCTTGGTTTTTTAGGGTTGGCAAGGGGTGTAGGCGAAATTTGCCTTCTGACGAAGGCGGTCTCGCAATTAGCCGATCATGTTCGCGAACGGTTGAGAGCAGGCCGCCTGATCAGGACCTCCCAAAAGAGCTGTGGAGATCGGAACAAACCAAGAATGTCGACTGGCGCTGCAAATGTGAAAGTCGTATCAAAGTCGATCTGGATAAGGACCGACCATGGCATTTCGATTCGTCCACACCGCAGATATACACCTCGACTCGCCGTTGAAATCGCTCGCCCTCTTGAATTCCGAGCTTTCAGAGCTCATTGGGTTGGCCACTCGACGCTCTTTCGTCCAAACAATTGATTTATGCCTGGAAGAGCGCGTGGACGCCCTGATCATCGCCGGCGACCTGTATGACGGCGAGCAGACCTCGATGAAGACCGCGCGGTTCCTCGCCGAGCAACTCGGTCGATTGGATCAAGCCGGTATCCGAACTTACATCATCCGCGGGAACCATGATGCTCTGTCCAAGATCACCGCGCAGCTTGTCATGCCGGATTCGGTAAGGGTTTTTGGTGAGGCAGCCGAAGTGGTAATGGTTGACCGCTCGGCCAGTGATTTCGACGTCGCGATCCATGGGATGAGCTTCGCAAAACCTCACGCGCCCGAGAGCCTCCTCAGGCACTTTGCCCTTCCCACTCCCGACGCGGTCAATATCGGGATCATGCACACAAGCCTTAACGGCTCGCCTGGTCACGACCCGTATGCGCCCTGCAGCGTTGCGGAACTCAAGCAAACAGGCTTTCAGTATTGGGCGCTCGGACATATTCACAAGCGTTCGATCTTCGACGACAAGTCTTCTGCAATCGTAATGCCCGGAATACCGCAGGGCCGCGATATCAACGAGGACGGTTCGAAAACCGTAACGCTTGTGACCGTCAGTGATGATCGCACGGTCGTCGTGGAAGAAAGAACGACAGCTGTTGCGCGGTTTGAGCGGCTTCAAATTGACGTCTCGGCCGCGACCGATTGGGAGAACGTCGTTGCAATTTCCAAACAGAAGCTAAGTAAGCACGCTTCTGATGTATCGGCGCAACAGATCGTCACGCGCGTCGAGGTGATCGGATCCAGCGAGCTTGCATGGCGCGTCCGTAGGGATATTGATGTGCTTCGGACGGAGCTGGAAACCCATGGCTCACTCCTCGGTAACCTCTGGGTCGAAAAGGTCAAAGTTTCTTCCGCGCGACCACAGCGGATCGCGGGGAATATCGGAGCTCTCGATGAGCTCGCGAACATCATCGATCAAGAGATTCACGGTTCAGTCGATTTCAATATTGAAATGAAAGCCATCGCCGACGAGTTGCGGAGCCAGTTGCCCACTGAGCTTAGGGACATACTCGGAAACGACCAAAAAACGTTTGAAAGTCTCATGGCGAGGTTTGCAAGCGAGGGCACAACGCACGTCCTTGCGCGGCTCCAGAACGTGGGGGGTGAATAATTGCGTATCAATCGCCTCGACCTGACGCGGTACGGCAAATTCACCGATGCGGTTTTCGATTTCGGCTCCCGTCCCGTTGGGTCGCCCGACCTGCACATTATCTATGGCCCGAACGAGGCGGGCAAATCGACGACATTCAGTGCGATCCTCGATCTGGTCTTCGGAATCGGGCACAGCACAAAGTACGGCTTTTTGCATCCGTATCCGACCATGAGGATAGGCGGCAATGTGCATGTGGGCGGACGTGAGCGAGAGTTCGTCAGGGTCAAGCGCCCTCAGAACAGTTTGCTCGATGGCGATGACCGTACGGTTGCCGACACCGAGATTTTGGCGGACTTAGGGGGCATAGACCGCAGCGCGTTTTCGACGATGTTCTCGCTTGACGAAGAGACGCTCAAAAGTGGTGGCGAAAGCATTCTGGCGAGCAAAGGCGATCTCGGTGAACTGCTGTTCTCTGCAAGCGCTGGTCTTGCCGATTTAAGCCGCAGACTAGGCGAAATCAGAGCCGACGCGGATGGTTTTTACAAGTTTCGTGCGCGCAACACGCAGCTTGCCGAACTGAAAGCTCGTCTCGCCGACCTCAAACAGAAGCGCGAAGAACTTGATCTCCAGGCAAGCGACTTCACTCGGATGAAGTCGGAGCTGAGCGTCCATGAAGAAAGATATCGAGAAGCTCGCGAACAGCTATCGGGAATCCAGACACGGTCGCATGAGATAAACCGCATCCTGCGAGCTCTTCCGACAATGGCAAGGATGGTCACTCAGCGAAACGAGCTTGCGCTGTTGCCAATTGTGCCGGAACCTCCGGGTTCCTGGAAGGATGCGCTTTCTGAGATTCGCAAAGAGACCATCGAACTCCGAGTGAAGATCGAAAGTGTTGCCCGTTCGATCGCCGACATCGAAAGCGGGATCCATGACATTCCGGACCCTTCTGAGGTTCTCGCTTTCGCGGGACGGGCGGAAGAGCTCTTGAAGACCCTCGAGCCGCGCTACGTCACGGCGCAGGTCGATATTCCGAAGCTCAAAGGAAGAATTGCTGAACTTTCAGTGGAGGCGCTGCTTCGTCAGCTCGGAAAGCCTCTGGAGAGGGACCCGGCTCGCCTGGTTCTCGATGCGGCAACAGTCGGAAGATTTAGAAGCCTGATCAATTCAAGGTCGGGCGTTGACGCGAAGCTGGATAGTGCAGCCAGAGAGCTTGCCCGCACTGAGCGGGCGCTTTCGGAAGAGGATGGAACCTACGAGCGCTTCATCGAGTACCGGCAGCCTGAAAGGCGTCGAGCCCTCGAGGCGCTGGCTACGGTAGTCAACGCCGTCTCGAAGACAGACGACGAAACGTCGCTCCGCCTGCTGACCCGGCGACAAGAAGCTGCTGCGAACACTCTGTTGGAGGGCATGGCACAGCTGGCACCGTGGCGCGGCACGCCGGAGAAACTAGCTGCAATGGCGGTTCCATTGCAGGCAACGCTCGACGGGTGGAAAATCAAGCATTCAGAGGCGCGCGACGCCGCCAAAGCCACTGCTTCCGATATCGATCGACTGCGAGCCGACCTCGGCCGTTTAGACGCGCAGATCGACGCCATCCGTGGACGGTCAGGCGACATAGACGAGACGTCGGCCGTCACCAGCAGGTCTGTGCGAGATGAAGCTTGGGTTTCGCACCGACAAGCGCTAACGGCCGATACCGCGCTCAGCTTCGAGCGGGCCATGAGAGCTGATGACCAGATAGTGGCGCAGCGGCTCCTGCATTTCGCCGAGACAGGAAAGCTCGCGCAACTAGGTCTAACGCGCGCCGGAGTGGAAGCCGACCTCCGCACGGTAAGTGAGCGACTTTCAGCTGCGGAAAACGCGCTAGTTGCCTTGGCATCCGAGATGCTTGCTAGCGTCGCTGACGTAAGCGGGGCACAGGTTTTAACACGCGACCCTGGCGAGCTTCAGGAATGGATGCGCCGAAGGACGGCGGCACTGGCGGCCCGCGACGAGCTAAGCGGTATCGATCAGGAGATAGCCGACGTTCGAGATCGATCCTCCGCAGTAAAGGTACGGCTAATCGCCGCGCTACGGGCCGCGGAAATCAAGGTCGTAGACGTTGAAGATATAGGTTCGTTGGTTGTCATAGCGGAGAACGAACTGGACCGCTTCAATTCGGCGATGGACCAGGCCGACCGACTTGAGCGCCTCAACGCGGATCGCATCGAAAGAACGAGGCTGCTCGACGATGCACGGGCCGCCGATGTGGAGTGGAATGCAAAATGGAATGAGGTATGTGAAGGTTGCTGGCTCAAGGATGAACCTTCCGTGCCAGATGTCGATGCTTTGAACGCGATTATTCCTCTCTTGGAGAAATTGTCGGCTGCGATCGAGATGAAAGACAGCCTGCTTGACCGTGTTCAGAAAATGGAGAAAGACGCCGCCGTCTTCGAACAGGCGGTCTTCGATCTTTGCGCGGCACTTTCCATAAGTCGTTCAGGATCGCTCAGCGACCTGACGTGGGCGATTGCCGAAAAGATCAAGGCCGCTGAGCGTAGCAAAGAGCGGATCGAGAACATGACGGAAGTACTCCGTAAGGCTCGAGAGCAGGAAAAAGCTCTTTTCATTTCCAGTCAGATTGTCTCGGGACGCATCGATGAGATGACCGCGTTCTTCGGGTGCGCCACGATTGACGAAGTCGAAGCGCAGATCGATCTCTACTCCAGACGTCAGGCGGCGCAGACGACACTTGCGAGCCTGGAGCGCGAGCTCTTGGAGATCGCCGGCGCTCAGGACGTCGCCCGGGTCGAGCAGGAACTATCGAATGCTGACAGGGACGCTCTCGAGGTCGAGCTGGAAGGCATGAAAACAGTCCTGGAGAACCATGAGAAGGCCTGCCAGGACGCTTTTCATGAGGTCTCGACACTCAGGAAATCGCTGGACGCCGTTGGAGGCGATGCGGCGGTAGCGCGGATCGAAGAACAACGCCGAACCACCTTACTGGAAATCGAAGAGCGGGCAGGGAGCTACCTGGAGCTTCGTTTCGGTATCGCCGCTGCTGAGCAGGCGATCAAACTTTACAGAGATCGTCACCGGAGCGGAATGATGTCCAGAGCATCCGAAGCGTTCCGAACTATAAGCCGCGGGGCCTACACCGGGGTCGCCGCCCAGCCGGGGAAAGATGGAGAAGTCCTCATGGCCGTGTCGGCAAACGGTGGCTCGATATCCGCCGACGCGCTATCCCGAGGCGCGCGGTTCCAGCTCTATTTGGCATTGAGGGTTGCGGGATACCACGAATTCACCGCCGAGCGCCCGGGTATCCCTTTCATCGCCGACGACATCATGGAGACGTTCGACGACTTCCGTGCGGAGGAAGCATTCAGGCTGTTCGCCGGGATGGCACAGCACGGCCAGGTAATCTACCTGACGCATCATCGCCACCTTACCGATATTGCACGCAAGGTTTGCCCGTCTGTTCGTATCTATGATTTTGACGCGATCAAGCGGAATGCGGGATTGGACGGAATAGCAGCGGAGTAGGCCGTGCAGGTTAGGTAGTCTGACTACTTTGACCTACGGTATCGTTGATTAGCAAAATGATTGCATGGCAGGATCGTCAGCGAGGATTGACGGTGTCCACGTAAACTAGTGTCCCACGGCGGCGGCCGCAGCTCGGGGAGGCAAGGATGGCTGTTTGGAAATTCACGCTGGCGGTCGTGCAAAATGATGGTGCCGCGGAGTTCGTTGGCGACGCGCACCGCGACGGCGTCCTCGGCACACGTTGGATGAACTCTGTTTGGCTGATAGACTACGCTCTTTCCGCCGAGGGCCTGGCGGCTGCTGTAGCCCGTGCTCGAGAGACTATCGTTGTCGACGGCGGCAAGGTAATCAGGCTTGAACCAGACGATCTAGTTACGCTTCAGGAAATAGGCAACGAAAGCGGTCTGGGATGGCATCGGGTCCACGCGTTGGCGAACTCGCATAGTGATGACGCGATGCCGCTTCCCGTTCGCCGGCTCGCGTCGGACCGGCCCTTGTGGAGCTGGCGTGAGGTATCCGCATGGCTTGCTGCCAGGGAGCTCGTTTCGAAGGAAACCGCCAAGTTCGCGGCGGATGCGTATGAAATCAACGCGGGTATGATGTCAAATTAGCAAACCGTCGGACTGCCGCTCATGACTGGCGGCGCACGCCGGGTCGCCGCGCCCAGCACTCCTGTGGCTGGGTCGCACTACCCCATGTTCGAGGGCGTACTCGCGCAATCATAAGCGCAGTTATCGAACCAATTTCGACCTCTTCCGCAAGGCCGCCGGAGGCCTTTCGGCCGCGTCGGCGTCGCTATGGAGGGGACTCCGCTGGCACTACGCGCAAAAGGTCTGCCTCGGATCTCACAAGGACTACGCCTGTTTCATAGTGGGGAGGCGGCGGTGTGAGGTAGCCAATAAAAATGGTCGCCTGGAGGCAGATGAGTGCACCGATTGATGTTGACGAGCGGATTGCCTTGCGGTGCAATTGTCTGAAGGAGAGGCTTAATGATCGCTGATTTCACAGAGGCACAGCGCCAACAGATTATTGCCGGTGATCGGACAATAGCAGCAGCAAGGCTGCACGAACTGCTGAGAGAGGTTGGCGGCCTGGGGGACCCGCCTTCCATCGGTGAATGCGAGGAGATCGTTGACATGCTGGTCGCCGGCGTCGAGCAACAGGGCAAATAGTCGACGCCTTGCCCGCGTCTTTCGTTGCGGGGCAGTGCAATATTATCTCGCGAATGCATTCATCGACACGAGCAGGCGATTTCTGTAGTATCTCCAAACGTTGGAGGAGGCAGATCTAATGGGAACGACTATACCGCCCGTAGAGAAGGGATCCGGCGAAAAGGCCACGTTCGGCAGCTGCCTTGGAAAGGACTTCCAACCGCTCGGCAGACGTATCATCGTCCCCAAAGCGCGCGATGCGAAGCCGCTGAAAGTCAAACTCACGCTGACGAATAAAGAAGCGGATAGTTGAGTTTCGCGAGCGCCGAATGCTGCTCTTGCGACATCAGTTGATGTTGGCGCTCATCGCTACGTCAACAAGGAGCCCGGGAATGCGGCGAGGACTCATTCTGCCCGTTATGTGTCCGAAAATGTAGAGCGGCTCATTGTCTGTGTGACCGAAGCATCCGGAATGTCGCGCGGGAGTGGCCCTCGTTAAAATTGAGCATTTTTCCAATGCGCGAGACGCACCATCCCACTTGCTATGAAAAGCGCCACGATGTTTGGAAGTAAATGGCACCCCGAAGCATGTTTGCTTCAAAAAGTGGCTCGTACTCTGACGCGCCTCGTTCAGAGTCGACAATGCGACGAAGTGACAACCTGCTGGACGGCTGTCTGAGCGTTGACAATACGTGCTTGGCGGTGGCGTGTGCCCCGAGGAATGTGGAATCTATGCTGGTCCCCGCACTGTTTGATGCAGTGCGACGGTAGCGCGCCACAATTTCGGTGGAAGTCACGATTAGTGCGACGATGCGAGTAGCCCGTTCCAGCTGCAAGCTCGCCTCGAATTTTGTCACGATGACTTCGGATTCGTGGCTCGGTGGGGGTGGTGGCGCGGGCCGCGTTAGATCGCCGGTGAATTTGATCTTGATATTTCTAAGGTCGATTCGTTTCGTTCTTTTGGCCACTTCGGTTGTCTCACAGGTCGATGTCCTATTGTGCAAGGGGCTGGCGTAGTCCGCAATGGCCGACCAAGAATAAACGGGCCCCAAGGCCTATCGCCAATCAATGCCCTGCTGGCGGGGCCGGAGCCAGTCGCCCGCTAGATGCTTTTGCAATGGAGGCTCTGAAAGAGTTCTAGCCATCAAGGTTATGCAAATCGCTCAGTCCTGAAAGACACTTGGTACGACAAACAATCGGGCCGACGGGCATTCGACCAACGTCTTGGCTAATGTCAGTAGGGCAAGCGCCTGTATTCTGGGTGAGGCGTCCTCGGCGAGAGCGCCTGTCGACTTGAACCGCTCTAGGTCCCTGTCATCTTTTAGGCGACCGGATTCGGACGCCGACCCATATATTCCGTCAGCCAGCTCCAAAGCGTCGAACTTCATTTCATGGAAGTATTTTTCCGGAGTGTCGTCATCCGGTTCTGGTTTCTCTAGGTCGGTATAACCGGCGGCTTCCGAAAGCATGGTCCAAGACAAATCAACGAGCCGTATCGCAATCTCGAGATTGGCACTGACACGTTTACGTTCGTCCCGCTGGATACTGCTAACGGCGTTGTGATCCAAAGGCACGAGATGCTTCGATGTCATTTCAACCTTCTTCGCTTGGGAACCTTTAGAGTGTGGATCGAATAAACGGCCGGCGCAATTCGTGCACGGTGGGTCGAGCGGAAAGGGGAATGACTAACCCGTCGTCGATGGACGAAGATATCTCAATCGCTTGTTCGACGACATCAGAGGCAGTCAGGGTAGGCGAGCGCGCGGCAGGGAGCCGAATGTACTATCAGAGCGCCCCTATGAAGTCTCTCCCATCGAAGGGGCGACGTCACTTTCGCTTGGCAGAAGGCCGGGCAATAGCTGGTCGACCAGCTTGATTGGAAACGAGAGACGGAGGGGCGAATGCGGATCATCCGATTGGACGATGCCGGACTCGACAAGTGCCGTGATCAATTGCCGGTCTAAGCCGTCGGTCGCACCAATCAGGATCGCAACCTCGGCACGGTCCAACCGCCCGCTTCTGACGAGGGCAGCAAGCAGTGCGTCTGAACCCGGTGGAAATCGTCCCATCCGCAGCTGTTCCAGTCCCCATGTGCGGACACGGTCGCGCAGTTTCAGGGGCTGAACGAGGTCGTTTATGAAATCGACTTCTTCGATGCAGGTCGCGAGAAAAAATTCGACGAAGGCCGCAAGGGCGCTCTCACTTAGCGATCCACGGCCGTCGAGACTGCCGCGGCGCGGCTCGTCGCACGACTGAAGGTGCGACTTGTATTCCTGCTCTCGGCGAGCCAGGCCTCGAGCGAGAGACCACAGGCTTTTTGTGCCGATGGAATTCCGGAGCGCTGAATATGAAACTAGTCTGGCAACGCGACCGTTGCCGTCCAAGAATGGATGCACCCATAGAAGGCGGTGGTGGCCACAAGCGGCGCTGAGAATTCCGTCGATTTGACCTGTCGACCTGTAGGCGCGCTCGATCCGAGCGAGAAAGCGGGGGACTGCGCCCGCGCTGACTGCCACGTGTCGGCCCACTCGAACGCCGACGGTCCTGATCGCTCCTGGTTCCACAGATAGCGGTAGTCCGCTATCTGGTGCGTCGACCAAAAGCAAACCGGAAGGCAATAGTTCGCAGAACCGCTTGTGAACCTGACAGACTGCTTCGACTGAAAAAGGCTCGGCTGCGATCCCACCATCGTCAATCCATGTCTGCGCGGCGATGTGGGCTCGTGCTTCCAATTGAAACGCGCGGATATCCTCTTCTGCGCTGAATTCGCCACGCATCGCCCGGTCGATGTCCAACGGCCGGCACATGTGACCTTCGATCCGGTTGCTGTAGAAGCAGTCCGTGACCCGGATGAGATCGACCACAGCATCAGTCATCGGTAAGGGGAGGGAAGTGGAAAGCGCTGCGGACTTCGCTGCCAAAGTTTGCGCCAGTTCGTTCAGCCTGGACCGAGATTTAGCTCCCTGGGAAACGAGGAGGGGTTCGAAGAGGCCTATGCTTTCACCGTCATCAGTCATTGGCATATGGCCTCCTGTCCGCGCAGGTCCGCGCTCAATCGGAATGCAAACAATGAGATTTCAGAATAGGCGACGCGATACCAAGCCTACTCTCCGTTACATGGATATTTTGTCCGCGCATTGGTCTTGACCGGCGCGTTCGTCATGGCGTTGGGCTGCCGCTGTTCCAGCAGGAATCGACGGCCGATTGCAGCGCATCGTATACCTGGTTGAGCTGACGACCCTTGAATGCTGGCACCGCGGAACGCAGGGGGCTCCAGCCGTGACGCACAACTTTCGGGCCGGAGCGATGTTGTTTCACGTAGTTCATTTCGCGACCGCCCTCCGGGCCGTTGGTATAGTCAAACCTGACGAGAGTCAGGTCGTCGTCGTAGCTAAAGAAATCGATGTTAGAAATGGCCACCTTCGGAACGTCCAGATCGGCCTCAGACACAAAACGTGTCCAGTCACGTCCCTCGAAAAGCTCATCCAATCCCGCTGCGATGTCAGTTGAGGCTTTGGGGTTCCACAGTGCGATGTTGTCGAATGCTTGAATGTAACCGACAACGCCGTCACTTATAATCTCAAGGGACCGTTCGTCATCCCCGAGTTCCTGCGCTCTGTATCGGAGCAATCCCTCCGCAGTCTCGAATTCCTCCGTGGCATCAAATATCT
The DNA here is from genome assembly GCF_047304155.1 of Rhizobium sp. Rhizsp42. Lineage (NCBI taxonomy): Bacteria > Pseudomonadati > Pseudomonadota > Alphaproteobacteria > Hyphomicrobiales > Rhizobiaceae > Rhizobium > Rhizobium sp. Rhizsp42. The sequence goes on from NZ_JBGLYS010000007.1 coordinate 183,039, forward strand.
CAATCTCGTCATCGAAACTCACGGATTTTCGGATACCCCACTCGGCATAGCCGTCCGTTGGACGATCGTCGGCATCCGGGAATACGACCTCATAGCCGCCGTAGGACCGTCTATTTCCGGGCATAAAACGCGCTCCGAAAATCGTCCGGCTGGGAGCGATCAGTGGCAGCGTTTCGGTGATTGCCATCGACAGGGTAGGGGCGGCTACCGGACGGTTGCCCTGGTCGTACTTAGCGAAGAAATCCAAAGAAAATGCGCACAGGTCGGGCTCCTCCATCAGAGATTTCAGGTCGTTGTAGGCGTGCATCTTGGTGGCGGCTTCGGTCATGGAGGGGCTTCCTTTTTGTCTCTATGACAAAATGCTCATCCGAAAATCGAGGTGCTGCAAGTGAAATCTTGGTACCCGCTGGGACATGTTTCTTCTGCCCGAGGGCCGTTGGCGTCCCACTTTCTAGTCACGCTAGCGAGGCGAAATTAGTCGCGCCATGTCTGGAAACCGCATTTGATGCCTGGTCGTGCTGAAGCCTAAGGGGCTCTATTCGCGTGCGCGACGAAGCGGCGCGCAAGCCACGAGGATTGGTGCCTTTATCAACGCGTCCGAGAGGGCGCTTTGCGCCGATTAGGTTCAACGACGCCCTAGACCTACGATCAAACGTCTGTGGTAATCGGACGCGTCGAGCCCAGATCGTTCAGCCTGAACGTAGTACGTTGTCGCTATCCGTTGGGGACGTGCGGGCAGCCGTATATAATACAAATATCCGCGAATTAGACACGCACTTGCAATGCCTCAATAGTTCCAAATTAAATAAATAAGAATGAGAAAATACAAAAATGCATAGTTTATTTTTTGCCAAAAAAGCCGTAACGGCGCCGAAATCGCTTATAAAGTCTTTATATTATCCAATCTATTGTTATTTTGTATTAATTGTACGACTTAGCGTGGAGATTATATCGTATTAAATACTGAAATGTTGTAGGACATCACGTGGCGTTGGGGCTATTTGGCTGGCTCCCCACAAGAACGGTTTCCGGAATATCGTCGAATGATGCGTAGTTGAGGTCGTAGAGCCGCGCGTAGAGCTTGCGGTTTGCCATGAGCTGCTGGTGGCTGCCGCTTTCCACCAGTTCACCATTCTGCAAAACGATGATCCGGTCGGCCTCGCGGATGGTCGCCAGTCTGTGGGCGATGACTAGGCCGGTGCGACCCTCCAGCAATTTCACCAGCGCCTTCTGGATCAGCATCTCCGTATAGCTGTCGATATTCGCCGTCGCCTCGTCCAGCACAAGGATCTTGGCATCGGCTACAAGCGCACGCGCGAAGGACAAAAGCTGCCGCTGCCCGAGCGAAAGATTGCCGCCGCGCTCGCCCAGCATGCTGTCGTATCCCTCTGGCAGGCGCATGATGAAATCATGCGCGCCGACGGCCTTGGCCGCTTCGATGACCTTCTCCCGCGTCGCATCGTGCTTGTGATAACGGATGTTTTCGAACACGGTTCCGGTGAACAAGAACGGCTCCTGCAGCACCATGGCGATCTGGTCGCCGAGCGAATCCTGCGTCAGCGCGCGGACATCGTGGCCGCCGACAAGCACCTGCCCCTGCTGCACATCATAGAAGCGGTGGATCAGCGACATGCAGCTCGACTTGCCCGAGCCGGTCGGGCCGACAAGAGCGACCGTTTCGCCCGGGTTGACCTTGAAGCTCACATGCTTGAGCACCGGATGCTTCGCATTATAGCCGAAGACCACGTCGCGGAACTCGACGGAGCCGTCCATGTCCTTGGAGAGAACGACCGCATCGGGCGCGTCCTTGATGTCGATCGGAACATCGAGCACCTCGGTCAAGCGCTGGCCGGATGCCATTGCGCGCTGCATGACGGAGTATTGCAGTGTGAGCGAACGGATAGGGTCGAAGAAACGCTGGATGTAGAAGAGGAATGCCACGAGCACGCCGACGTCGAGCGCCTGGTTGAGCACGCGTGCACCGCCAACGACGATGACAAGCGCCATCGCGACGCCCGTAAGAGAATCGACGATCGGCACCATCACCTGCGCGTAACGCGCCGCGGTGAGGTGGGTCAGAAGGTTTGCCTTCGCCTTGTCGTCGTAGAGCGTGAAGTTGACGCCCTGTCGGTCCATGCTCTGTACCGCGCGCACGCCGTGGATTGCTTCGGCCAAGGCGCCGTTGGCCACCGAATTGGTCTCGTGCGCGGCCATGAACGACTTGCGGGCAAGCGGCAGCCAGAAGAGGCGCACAATGAACAGGATCGGCAGAACCGAAAGCGTCAGCAGGCCAAGCTTTGGATCGAGATAGAGCATGACGCCGACGATGCCGACGAGCAGCGTCATGTCGCCCACCGAAAGAACCGATGTTTCCAGGAATTCCTGCATCGAATTGACGTCGCCCTGCAGGCGCGACATCAGGCGGCCGACTTCGGTCTTGTCCATGAAGGAGAGCGATACGCGCTGCAGATGCGAGAACATCTGCCGGCGGATGTCGAAAAGCACGTTTTCGGCCACTCCGCCGACCAGTGTTTCCTGCGCGTAGCTCGCCCCGTAATTGATGAGAATCGCGACGAGGAAAGCAACGACGGCCCATGTCAGCGCCGAATGGCTGCCATCCTGCTGCATCCCGTGGTCGATCGCGTAGCGGATGATCAGCGGAATCATCAGCTGCATCAGCGTAAACGTCAGCACCGCGCAGACGGAGAGCACGACGTCGCGCCGATAGGGCCGCACGAAGGCCCATATCCGCTTGATGACGTTGCCGTCGAATGCCTTGCCGAACATTTCCTCCTCGACGCGCTGCGATCCCACCACCGCGCGCGGCGGCCGGCGTCCGTCCTCGCGAACGTCGGAGCGTTCGGTTTCCATTTCCTCGGCCATGTCTTCCTCCCTAGGCACTCACGGCTTCGTCGCCGGGACGCACCTGCAGATCGTAAAGCGCCTTGTAGCGCCCGTTCGCGGCTAGCAGTTCCTCGTGTGTGCCGCGCTCGACGATCTCGCCTTCTTCGATGAACAAAATCTGGTCCGCATGCATCAGCGAGCTCAGCCGGTGGGCCACGATGATCGTCACGCGATCGGCGGCGTATTTGCGCATGGCGGAGCGGATGCGCTGCTCGGTCGCGGCATCGATCGCGGCTGTGGAATCGTCAAAGACCATCACTGCGGGCTTCAACATCAGGGCACGGGCAATCGACAGGCGCTGGCGCTGGCCGCCGGAGAGCGACACGCCGCGCTCACCGACGACTGTGTCGTAGCCCGTCGGCAGGCCGAGCACATAGTTGTGCAGCTGCGCGCTTTCGCTGGCGCCGGCAATGCGGCTTTCCTTCGCCCATGGGTCGCCATAGGCGATGTTGTTCTCGATCGATGTGGTGAAGAGGAAAGAGTCCTGCTGCACGATGGAGACGGAGCGGCGCAGCGACTGAAGTGTCGCCCTGCGGACATCCTGGCCATCGATCGTGACGCGGCCGCCGGTGACATCGTAGAAGCGTGGGATGAGATGCGCCAGCGTCGACTTGCCGCTGCCGGGCGGGCCGACGATGCCGATCGTCTCGCCGCGCTTTGCCTCGAAGGAGATGCCTCGCAGCGCCTGCTGCCCTGGCGTGCTTGGATAGCTGAAGCTTACATTCTCGAACCGAAGCGTGCCGTCGGTGATCTTCAACTCCTTCGCGTCCGGCGCATCGCGAACGGCGATCTCAAGATCGAGCAGCTCGAACAATCGTGTGCCGCAGGTGGAGGCGCGGGCAAAAGCGTTGACCATCAGGCCAAGCTGGCGCACCGGCATCTGCAGGATCGTCATGAAGGTAAGGAACGATGCGAGCGTGCCGACGGTGATCTCGCCCGATATCACCTTGCCGCCGCCGACCCAGAGCACGAGGCCCATGGCGGCGAAGAAGGAGAAGGTCATGGCGCTGGTATTGATGACGCGGATGCCGACGCGTTGATGCGCCAGCTCCAGCGCGCTCTTCGACGCCGCTTCGAACTTCGACATCTCGTAGGCGTGGGATGCGAAGGCGCGGACGACGCGAATGCCGCCAAGGTTTTCTTCCATGATCCGGGTCAGGACCGAGAGCCGCTCCTGCAGCACCAGCCAAGTGGCGCGCAACCGCAGCTGCGTCACCGATGAACGCCAGCCGACGAAGGGAACGAAGCTCAGCGCCAAGAGGCCGAGCACCAAGTCGGTCGACAGAAGCATATAAGCGCCGATGCCGATCAGCATGGTCAGCAGCACCATGCGCACCAGCGCCGTCGAGAAGTACATGCGCACGCCTTCCAGATCGCGCAGGCCGATGGTGATCAGGTCGCCCGAGTGCACGCTGTCGTGGAAGCTGAAGGAAAGCCGCTGGATTTTTTCGTAGCAGGCGATGCGAAGCTCGTAGCCCATGTGATGGCCGACACTTTCGCTGTAGTAGTTCTGCACCATGGTGAAGACGCCGCGCATCACGCTCGCGCCGAGCAGCAGCAAGGCGGTCGTTAACAGCGCATCCTGGGCGACCAGCCCCGCGGCACCGCCTTCGACGACAGCCTGGGTGTGATCCACCGCGTGCCCGAGCAGGCGCGGGATCATCAACTGGAACGAAGAGGCAATCAGGGTGGCTCCGATCGCAAGGCCGGATTGCCATGGGTGGCGCAAGGCCATGACGGTGATGCGGACCAACGTGGAGAGGCCCTTGCCCCATCCTGCCGCAGTCGCCTTTGCCATCGAAGCCGACGGCTTCGCTACACGGTTCAAAGCATCGCTGCTCACGGTATCATTCCAAAATAGAGGTGTATCGGCGCGGGTCCGAGAAGGACGGCAAATCGATGACGGGATTGGTTAGCGTGCTTACCTTTGACGATTCGAACCGGCCGTTCAAGTAAACAATTCACCAACTGGTTATTTTATCGTGAGGCCTCGCCGGGCACCTGATCGAAAATGAAAATGGCCCGCTTTCGGCGGGCCATTCGATCGATTGTATGGTGTTTTCGGCGAGAGATCAGGATGCCTCGACCGGCTTGTTTTCCGCGGCATCATCGGTCCTGCTGGAGAAGTAGTTCGCCAGAAGCGCGCCGGAGATATTGTGCCAGACGCTGAAGATGGCGCTAGGCACGGCTGCCACCGGCGAGAAGTATGCGGTGGCGAGAGCAGCGCCGAGGCCGCTGTTCTGCATGCCGACTTCGATGGCTAGCGCCTTGCGCTTGTAGAGATTGAGGCCGAACGCCTTGGCGGCGAAGAAGCCGAGCAGATAGCCGAGCCCATTGTGCAGGACGACGACGGCGAAGATCAAAAGGCCGGATTGCGCGATGGCGCCCTTGCTGGCGCCGACAACGGCCGCGACGATCAGCACGATACCGACGACGCTGATGAGAGGGAGCGCTGGGACCGTCTTTTCGACCAGGCGCGGCAGCACCTTCTGCGCCAGGAAGCCCAGCGCCAGCGGCAGGATGATAACCTGCAGGATGCTCATGAACATCGCCATGGCGTTCACAGGCAGATACTGGCTCGCGAACATCCAGACGAGGAACGGCGTGACGATCGGCGCGGCCAGCGTGGTGACGCTGGTGCAGGCGACGCTCAGCGCCACGTCGCCCTTGGCGAGATAGGTCATGACGTTGCTCGACGTGCCGCCGGGGCAGCAGCCGACGAGAATGACGCCGGCGGCGACTTCTGGCGGCATCGGGATGAGCACGGTCAAGAGCAGAGCGAGCGCCGGCATGATGACGAAGTGCGCGACGACGCCGATCGCGACCTCGACCGGGCGGCGGCTGAGTTCGCGGAAGTCATCGACAGAGATCGTCAGGCCCATGCCGAACATGATGATGCCGAGCAGGGTGACGATATAGGGTGTCACATGCTTGAACACATCCGGCAGCAGGAAGCCGAGCACGGCGAAGATTATGACCCAGAAGGCGAATGTCTTGCCGACAAACGCGGAGAGTGACGTGAGGAGTTTCATGTCGATAACCTTAAGCAAACATATGCCCCGGCTTTTGAGCGCAAGGCCTACGCTGTCAAGGTCGTTACCGCTGCTTTCGGTTCCGATCGCTACGGATCGGGGCGTTTCGATAAGAAAATTTCCCGATTGAGAGATATTCGATCCGATATATTTCCTTTTACGTACACGTCATATTCATGCCCCATTTCCCTCGTTGAAGGCGGGCGCTAGTCTGAGTTTGTCACGCAGCACGCATCGTCGTGGCCCCCTGCCAAGCATCTCGGCTAGCACCACGGCGATGCGCTGCGCTCGTTCAGCGATCAGCGGACAGCCTTCATCGCCGCGCGCAGGCAGTCATTGATCCGTTCCTGCCAGCCGGGACCGTCTTCCTGGAAAAACGCCAGAACGTCGCTGTCGATCTTGATCGACACCATTTCCTTCGCATTCGGGATCGCCGGCCGCTCGACGGCAGCAGGCGGCTGCTTCTTGGCGGGTTTGAACAGGGCTTCCGCCGCGTCCATTGCATTGACGGGGCGTCGGGGTGTCGTGGCCATTCTATGTTCCTGTGTCGGTGAAGTTCTGGCGAAAGGTCGCCCAGCGCTCAGCGGTCGTCAATCACCTCGGTATCGGGGCGATCGCCACCGCTGGCATGTTCCGTATGCCACGAACCATCCGCGGTCTGATACTGGATTTCGGCGTCACGGCCTTCGACATGCTGGCGGCTTGCGGCGGCCTTGGCCGCGGAAAGTGCCGCGCCATGCGTGGGAAAGGTTTCGGACCAGACATCGCCAAGGCGATATCCATAGCCACCATCGTGCTGTCCGACGTGATAGGTAATCTGCATCGTGCTATCTCCTGCTGCGCCCATGCCATTCGGATGGGCTCAAGGATACCTGGGAAGCACTGGGGTAGAGGTCAAGCGGGGCATCGTCGGTAGCGTGTTTTTGGTATCGACGATCTCGCTTGACAAAACCTATGAGCCTGTATTTTATGCAGGCCTGCGGATTAGGCAAATGGTCTCCGCACACACATGACTTCGATAGTCGCTGGGCAGTTTCGCCCCATGACGTCCCCATCATCGATGGGACCGCGTCGTGGGGTTTTTCGTTTTTGGGGTCCGCATGGCTGATGCACTGAAGATCGGCGTTCTGTTTTCCACCTCCGGCCCATATGCGCCGATGGGACGGGATGCGCGCGATGGTGCGGAGTTTGCGCTGTCGGAGTTCGCCGCGGTAAGCAGCCGGGCGGTGGAGCCGGTGTTCTTCGATCCGCATGCAGACCTCTCTGCCTATCTCGAAGGCGCGCGCGAACTTCTGCGCGCCGGCTGCCGCCATATCGTCGGCACAATCACGTCGGCGGCGCGAAAGGAAGTCATTCCGCTTGTCGAAAAGCACGACGCTTTGCTCTGGTATATGTGCCCCTATGAAGGGTTCGAAGCCAACGAGAACGTCATCTACATCGGTGGTTGCCCGAATCAGCACCTGATACCGCTGTTTGATCATCTGATACCGCGTTTTGGTGCGCGCCCCTATCTGGTCGGCGCCAATTACGTCTGGGGCTGGGAGATGAACCGGTTGGCGAGAGAGCTCATACACAATGCCGGTGGCGAAGTGCTTGGCGAGCGCTACCTGCCGCTTGAGGAAACGTCCGTCGATCGCATCGTCGCCGATATCGAACAGCGCCGCCCGAGCTTCATTCTCAACAATTTGATCGGCCCTTCGAGCTATGCCTTTCTCGCGGCAATCCGCAAACTCGGCGAGCGCGACGCGGCGTTTCGGCCCGAGAATTGCCCTGTTGTCAGCTGCGATCTGATGGAGTGCGAACTGGACGAGATGTCGGCGGGCGCAGCACTCGGCCAGCTGTGCGCAGCCTCCTATTTCGACAATCTCGACACCGCGGACAATCTCGCCTTCAAGGCACGGGTCGCGGCGCAATTCGGCAGCCAGCGGCGTGTTTCGAGCGTGTTTGCCGGCGCCTATACGGCTGCGAAGCTGTGTGCCGATGCGATCGTTGCGGTTGACGACGACAATCCGCTCGAGGTGCGCCGGATGCTGCACGCATCCGCCTGGCCGACATTGTTCGGGTCGTTGTCGATTGATCGCGAAACAAATCACGCGGCGCTGCCTTTTCATCTCGGGCGCATCAACGCCGAGAACGGCTTCGACGTCATAAGTTCGCGACCGCCACTTGCCGCCGATCCTTACCTCACCGGGCGCAGCCAGCCGGCCGCACCGAGACTGCGGGTGGTGTCATGAGGGAGACACCGAATTTCACCGGCTGGCGCGTGACGGTCGTTCATCGCGAAGACAGCAACACCGAAAGGCTGGTCCGCCAGCTTCGCCTGCTCGGCGCGCAGTCGGCCTTGCAATGGTCTCCGTTGGGCACCACCGCGGTGCCGGATCTGGTCATCGTCGATGCCGACCAAGGTTGGGATGACCTTCTCCCATGGCGCGACACAAGGCCGGCTTGCCCTGTCGTGGCGCTGCTTGGGTCCGAAGCGCCGGGCCGCATCGCCTGGGCGCTGGAGCAGGGGGCGGGCGCCATCATCGCAAAGCCTGTTGCCGCCTCCGCTGTCTATCCGGCGCTAGTCATGGCCGTATCGATCCATCAGGAACGACAGACGGTGGCCGAGCGCGTCAAGTTCCTGGAAGAGCGCGTGCGCTTGCGTCCGCTGGTTCATGCAGCCGTGGAGCGCTTGATGAGTGTCCACGCTGTCAATGAGGAACGCGCCTACGCGATCCTGCGGGACTGCGCGATGCGCCGGCGCCTGCCGATGGAACAGCTCGCGGCCTTCATCATCGGCGGTGCCGAGCCATTGCCGGAGGTCGGTTGATGCGTGTCCTGAAAGCCATGTTGCGCCAGCCGGCGGCGGTCTTCGGTCTCGCGATCGTCGTCGCTGTCATCGTATTGGCGATCGCCGCGCCCTGGATCGCGCCGTTCAATCCAGATGATCAGATGTTCGACGGACTCTCGATCGAGGGAGCGCCGCTGCCTCCCGGCGGCCAGTTCCTGCTTGGAACCGATACGCTTGGGCGGGATCTCTTCTCGCGCCTGCTTTATGGAGCACGCACGTCGCTCGTCATCGGCCTGGTGGCAAACGGGATCGCGGTTGCGATCGGATTGATGATCGGCATCGTCGCGGGTTATGTGAAGGGCATCGCCAGCAATATTCTGATGCGTTTCACCGATCTGATGATGGCCTTTCCGGCGCTGCTGCTCGCGATCGTCCTGGCTGCTCTGCTTAGGCCGAGCCTTTGGATCGTTGCGATGGTTATCGCGCTGGTCAACTGGGTGCAAGTGGCGCGCATCGTCTATACGGAAACACGCGGCCTGTCGGAGCGTGATTTCATCATGGCCGAGCGGTCGCTGGGCGCCGGTCATCTCAGGGTTCTCTTCCTACATATCCTGCCGCACCTGATCCCGACGGCCATCGTCTGGGGCACGCTCGGCATCGCGACTACAGTGCTTCTGGAGGCAACACTGTCGTTCCTCGGTATCGGCGTTCAGCCGCCGCAGCCGTCCTGGGGAAATATCATCTTCGAGAGCCAGAGTTACTTTCAGGCCGCACCCTGGCTGGTGTTCTTCCCTGGCGCTGTGATTTTGCTGACGGCTCTTTCGTTCAACCTGGTAGGGGATGCGTTGCGCGATATTCTCGATCCGACGCAGCGGGGCCGGGGCTGATGTTTCTCGTTCTCCGCCGCCTCGTCCAGGCCGCTCTGATCTTGTTCGGCGTGGCTGCCATCACTTTCGTACTGCTCTATGCGCTACCTGCCGATCCCGCGCGCATGATCGCCGGCCGCAGCGCAACGGCGCAGACCGTGGCCAATATTCGCCACGAACTGGGGCTCGACCAGCCGATGCTGGTCCAGTTCTGGACGTATCTGCACAATCTTCTCTCCGGCAATCTTGGCCGTTCCTACGCGCAAAAGACCGATGTCTGGACCCTGATCGTGGCGCGCCTTCCCGCGACGCTGACGCTGATGCTTGCCGGCATCTTCGTGGAGGTGGTACTTGGGCTGATGCTTGGGACGGTCGCCGCGGTGCGCCGAGGCGGTTTCGTCGATCGGGTCGTCATGATGGCCTCTTTCGTCGGCGTGTCGGCGCCACAGTTCGTCGTCGCGCTGCTGCTGCTATATGTCTTCGCCGTCACGCTCGGCTGGTTTCCGATGAGCGGCTACGGCACACTAGCCCATGTCGTGCTGCCAGCCACCACCCTCGGCATTCTCGGCGCCGGCTGGTATGCGCGCATGGTTCGGTCGGCGATGATCGATGTCCTCAACCAGGATTATGTCCGTACCGCCCGCGCCAAGGGTTTGTCGTCTCGCCGCGTCGTTTTCCGCCACGCGCTTCCGAACGCCATTCTGCCCGTCATCGCGATGATCGGCATCGATATCGGTCAGTTCATGGGTGGCGTGGTCGTCGTCGAGGCCGTCTATGGCTGGCCGGGTATCGGCCAGCTCGCCTGGCAGGCGATCCAGCAGGTGGATATCCCGATCATCATGGGCGTCACGCTGGTATCTGCGCTCGCCATCGTCATCGGCAACCTGCTCGCCGACCTCATCGCGCCACTTATCGATCCACGCATTCGCACACGTTGACAGCAACCAAAGAAGGGGAACCGAGAATGTTCAAACGCTGGCTTCATACCACAACCATGGCAACGATGGTGGCGCTCGCTCCGCTGTCGCTCATGGCGCAAGATGCGCCCAAGCAGGGCGGCGACATCGTCGTAACGTATAAAGACGACATCACCACGCTAGATCCGGCCATCGGCTACGATTGGGTAAACTGGTCGATGATCAAGAGCCTCTATTCGCGCCTTATGGATTACGAGCCCGGTACGCCGAACCTCGTGCCGTCGCTTGCCGAAAGCTTCACTGTAGCGCCCGATGGTCTCAGCTACACTTTCAAACTGCGCAAGGACGTGAAGTTCTCGAATGGCCGCGAAGTCGTCGCGTCGGATGTGAAATACTCGATCGAACGCGCCGTCGATCCGAAGACGCAGGGACCAGGCGCCGGCTTCTTCGGCGCCATCAAGGGTTTCGAGGATGTGACCGGCGGCAAGGCAACCACGCTATCAGGCATCGAGACGCCCGATGAGTCGACTGTGATCTTCACCCTATCTCGCCCGGATGCGACCTTCCTGCACGTGCTCGCCATCAACTTCGCTTCGGTTGTGCCGAAGGAAGCCGTTGAGGCCGCGGGCGGGGACTTTGGCAAGAAGCCGGTCGGATCCGGCCCCTTCGTTTTGAAGGATTGGACGATCGGCCAAAAGCTGCTTTTCGAGCGCAACAAGGATTACTTCGTCAAGGACGTTCCGCATATCGACAGCTTCAGCGTCGAGGTGGGGCAGGAGCCGCTCGTAGCACTTCTTCGCCTGCAGAAAGGCGAGGTCGATATCGCGGGCGATGGCATCCCGCCTGCCAAATTCCTCGAGATCAAAAACTCGGCCGACGGCGCGAAGATGATCGTCGATGGTGAGCAACTGCACACCGGCTACATCACGCTCAACACCAAGGTGAAGCCCTTCGACGACGTCAAGGTTCGCCAGGCCATGAACATGGCGATCAACAAGGAGCGCATCACGCGTATCCTGAACGGTCGCGCGACGCCTGCCAACCAGCCGCTGCCGCCGCTGATGCCTGGCTATGACAAGTCTTTCACCGGTTATGCGTATGATGTGGCCAAGGCCAAGGCGTTGCTGGCGGAAGCCGGCTTTGCCGATGGATTCTCAACGGTGCTTTACGCCACCAATACCGATCCGCAGCCGCGTATCGCCCAGGCGATCCAGCAGGATCTCGCCGCCGTTGGCGTCAAGGCTGAAATCCGCGCGCTGGCGCAGGCGAATGTCATCGCCGCTGGCGGCACGGAAGGCGAAGCACCGATGATCTGGTCGGGTGGCATGGCCTGGATCGCCGACTTCCCAGATCCGTCGAACTTCTACGGTCCGATCCTCGGTTGCTCGGGTGCCGTCGCCGGCGGCTGGAACTGGTCGTGGTATTGCAACGCCGATCTCGACAAGCGCGCGGTCGCGGCCGACTCGATGTCCGATCCGGCAAAAACGGCCGAGCGCACCGCCGCGTGGGGCAAGGTCTTCACCGATATCATGGCCGATGCGCCGTGGGTGCCTGTTATCAACGAGCGCCGCGTCGTTGCCAAGTCCCTGCGCATGGGCGGCGCCGACAACATCTACATCGATCCGACGCGCGTCATCAATTACGACGCGATCTACGTCAACCAATAAGCCCTCGATAAAAACGCCCTCCCGGTCAGATCGGGAGGGCGCCAAGAAACTAGGGAGACATCCTATGTGCGTTGCCTGTACCTACACCATTCACCGTGCCCAGCATAATTTTGGCTGGAACAAGGATTTCGAGCCTGTCGTCGTTGCCAAAGCCGGTGAGACCATTCATTTCGAGTGTCTGGATTCATCTGGCGGTCAGCTCGGCCCGGATGCCACGCTCGATACGCTGAACACGCTCGATTTCGGCAAGATCAATCCGGTCACCGGTCCTGTTTATGTCGAAGGCGCCAAGCCGGGTGATGCGCTGAAGGTCACGATCCGCCGCTTCGAGCCCTCCGGCCACGGCTGGACGGCTAATATTCCCGGCTTCGGGTTGCTCGCCGATCAGTTCAAGGATCCTGCACTGCACGTCTGGTCCTACGATGCTGCCAGCATGGCACCGGCGCTTTATGGCCCCGGTGGCCGTGTGCCGCTGAAGCCCTTCGCGGGAACAATCGGCGTGGCGCCCGCCGAACCCGGCACTCACTCCGTCGTTCCGCCGCGCCGCGTCGGAGGCAATATGGACATTCGCGATCTGACGGCGGGCGTTACGCTTTATCTGCCGGTAGAGGTCGAGGGCGCGCTGTTTTCGATCGGCGACACCCACGCCGCTCAGGGCGATGGCGAGGTCTGCGGCACGGCGATCGAAAGCCAGATGAACGTAGAGGCGACGATCGAGCTGGTGAAGGATGCCCGTCTGCGGACGCCGCGCTTCACGACAACCGAGCCTGTAACTCGCCACCTCGATGGCGCTGGTTACGAAGTCACCACCGGGATCGGTCCCGATCTGATGACGGGCGCGCGCGAAAGCGTCATGCGGATGATCGACCTGCTCGGTGCCGAGCACGGCATGAGCGCGGTCGACGCCTATCTGCTTTGCTCGGTCTGTGGCGATCTCAGGATCAGCGAGATCGTCGATCAGCCGAATTGGGTCGTGTCCTTCTACTTCCCGAGGATCGTATTCGCGTGACATCGTCTTCCGCTTCCTCGCCCGTCCTGTCGGTGCGCAATCTCAACGTCGACGCACTGACGCCCGACGGGCTGAAGCCGGTTCTACGGGACGTGGGCTTCGAGCTGGGTGGCGGCGAGACGCTTTGCATCGCCGGAGAGTCCGGATCCGGCAAATCGGTGACCTCGCTTGCCATCATGGGATTGCTGTCAAAGTTGTCGCTGCGCGTCACTTCAGGCAACATTCTACTTGGCGAGCGCGATCTGCTGAAGCTCTCGAACCGCGCGATGCGCAGCGTTCGCGGTGGCGATGTCGCCATGGTGTTCCAGGAGCCGATGACGTCGCTCAATCCGGTCATGTCGATCGGCGCGCAGCTTACCGAGGCGATCCGCGAGCATCAAGGCAGCGAAAATGCCGACGCCGCGGCGCTGCGCATGCTAGATACTGTTCAGATCACCGATCCGGCCAAGCGCCTCAAGCAATTTCCTCACGAGCTCTCGGGCGGGATGCGGCAGCGCGTGATGATCGCCATGGCGCTCTCATGCCGACCCAAGGTGCTGATCGCCGACGAGCCGACAACAGCGCTTGACGTTACGGTTCAGGCGCAGATCCTCAAGTTGATGCGCGAGCTGAAGGCTGAATTCGGAACATCGATCATTCTCATCACCCACGACATGGGCGTGGTTGCCGAAATGGCCGATCGCGTGCTGGTGATGCAGAGCGGTCGCATCATCGAGAGCGGATCGTCGTTGGAAATCTTCGAGCGGCCAAAGGAGCTCTACACCCGGCAGCTTCTGGCGGCTGTTCCACGGCTCGGCGCGCATGCCGGGACCGATGGTCCGCCTCGGGTCACGCCCGGCAAAGCCGAGTCGCTCAAGCCCGGTGCAGCACCCGTCATGAACGTACGCGACCTCAATGTCAGCTACGGCGCACCTGTCAGCCGATTTTTCAAGGGCAAGCCGCCGGTCAACGCGGTCAGCGGCGTTTCGTTCGATATCATGCCTGGCGAGACACTGGGCCTTGTGGGCGAAAGCGGCTCGGGGAAGTCAACGACGGGAAAGGCCGTGTTGGGCCTCATCCCGTTCACCGGCGGTGTCATGATCGACGGTCAGGATATCTCCGGGCTCAGCCATCGCGATATGCGCTCGGTGCGGCGCTGCGCGCAGATGATCTTCCAGGATCCCTATGCATCGCTCGACAGCCGGATGGCCGTGGGTGCCGCGATCGCGGAGCCGATGGTGATCCACGGTATCCGCAACAAGAGCGAGCGGCAGGACCGCACGGCCGAGCTGTTGCGCCGTGTCGGCCTGACGCCGGATGCGGCCGGCCGTTACCCGCATGAATTTTCCGGCGGTCAGCGCCAGCGGATCTGCATCGCCCGTGCGTTGGCGCTAGAGCCGAAGCTGATCGTTGCTGACGAGAGCGTCGCGGCGCTCGATGTTTCGGTTCGCGCCCGCGTGCTAGACCTCATGCTTGAGCTGCAGGAAACGATGGGAATCGCTTATCTCTTCATCAGCCACGATATGGCCGTGGTAGAGCGCATGTCGCACCAGGTCGCGGTCATGCGCGGGGGGAAGATCGTGGAAACAGGCACGCGGCGCGAGATTTTCGAGAACCCGACTGCTGATTACACCAAGGCGCTGATCGCGGCCGTACCCGTTCCCGATCCAACCGCTTACCGCGGAGTGGCAGGCCGCCGAGCCTGATCGGTGGCAAGCGGGCATTCGCTCGCAGGATCGGCCAAGCGCGACAGTTTCACGCCTCAGGCGAGCATGTCCGATATGCGCGGCGGGCACGGATGGGTCGCATCGTCGACGCGAGCTCATCCGCTCAGCTGAACGATTGGCGCGACGCAATGGGGGGCCTGCTTCGCCGGTTCTATGCCGCTCGGTTCACCGATATTCATCGTCCGCGGGGCTTGGCTGCCGGCTTGGGGCGGCTGATGGTTCGTTGAATGGCGGCGCCCAGCGCCGCGCCGGCGATATGGCTCGGCTGTTGTATCTGCGCGGCCCTCGGAAGGCGGTGCCGGTGTCGCGGAAGCGATCAACGGCGGCTGTTGGCCAATCCGGCAGGGCTTCAAGCGCACCAGGCGATGTCGCGGCGATCGAAAACGCGGAGGCCGTCAAGACCTTCTGACCTCGATCTCGCTGCGGCCGTTTGTTCAAACGCCTATCCCAGCTGATGGATCCTCACCTGGGGAACGACGGACTTGGCGATCTCGCACAAATGCAGATGGTGCGTGAGATAGATGACCTGGCCCACCTTCGCCATCTCGCCGAGCAGGCGGAACACCTCTTCGGAACGCGGATTGTCGAAGCTCTCCATGATATCGTCGGCAACGAAGGGCACGGCCGGCCGAACGGCTGCGAACTCCTCATAACCAGCCAGCCGGAGCGCCAGATAGAGCTGGAACTGGGTTCCGGTCGACATGGAATCGGCGAGCTTCGATCCGCCGTCGCGCGATACGCCGATCAGGATCTCCTTTTCCTTGTCCGGTTGCGTTGCGAGGCCCGAATAATTGCCACCGGTGATCTTCTGAAACGCCTGCGAAGCGCGGTTCATCATCGAGCTGCGATGCTTGTCGCGGTAGAGATGCAGTGCCTGTTCGGCGGCCAGTGTGCCGGTTCGCAGTGTCAGGTAGCGAATGGCGAGCGCCTCGATCTCGAGCAAAATCGTCCGCCGCTTCGCTTCGATACGGGCAACCGCGTCGTCGCCGCCAACGGCATCGAGCTTGTCCTTGGCGCGGGTCATGTCGGCGTAGAGCACCCGCGCGCGCTCCGTCAGATCGTCGATCCGGGCAGCAAGGCTCAGCGCGCTATGCTCCACTTCGGCGGCGTCTATCTCGGACAATAACCGTGCCGCGTCCTCGTATGTTTTCGCGCGCAACCCCTGGGCAATCTGTTCGCGAAGCTCCGCCATGCGCTTCTCGATCCGGTCCCGCTCCTTGGCCGCTTCGAGGTAGGTCCCCGCGGCAGCAAGCGTATCGGCGCCGAAATAGCCGGTCAGTTCCGCCTTGCGGGCATTGTGGACAGCAAGCTCCGCGTCGAGCGCCTGTCGATCGGCTTGCAGCTTTTCGAGCGTGACCTGTCTGTCCGCGCGATGCTGCTGATCGCGCAAGGCGCTGTTGTAGCGCTCGACAAGCGCATTGGCGGCGGCGAGCACATCGCCCGACGATATATCGGATTCCAACCGGCCCAGCATGTTGGCCAGTTCGCCCCGAAATTCCTTCTGGTCATTCTCCATTGCCGAAACCCGCTGCGCCAGATCCTGACGCTCCTTCAAGACACCGGGAAGGCTTGAAAGGGTAGCCAAAATGGCGCCAACGGCGGCAACGGATGTGGCCTTGTCAGCGAACCACGTGCCCAACAGCGCCTGCGCCCAGGCATCGCGCCATGCATCCGCGGCGAGAACCGCCTGCTGGTGGTCGCGCTCCCGCTCCGCGATATCGCGCGTCAGCCCGCTCACCGCCTTCTTATGGTTCGCGCGCGCTTCCTCCCGGCTCCGGCTGTCGGACAGCAGTCTCGCCGCAGCCCGTGTCAGCTCTGCGATCGGCACGTCGGCATCAAACCGCGCGCCGGTCTCGGTCAAGGCTGCCTCAAGCTCGACGCGGTGTCGCCCGAGTTCCGTGCGGAGCGCCTCCAGCTCATACTCGCCCTTCTTCAGATCATCCCGGGCCGAAAGCGCAGCACTCCGCCTGCCGGTCCAGTTCTCAAGCGCCAAGAGCCGCTCCAACGCATCCGGTCCTGCCTCGACAGCGTCAGGCAAATAGGCGCCGATCTTGTCCGCCAATCCATCGTGTTCCTCCAGTGCTTCCGCAAGCAGCTCCTGTTGCCGGTCGATGGCGGCCGCGCTGGCGGCGGCGGCACGCGTCAGCTGCCGGAGCTCGGCGAGATCCTTGGCACGCGCCAGTCGATTGTCTGTCGCGACATCGTCTTGCCGCATCGCCTGCTCGAACACCGAAGCGGTGGCACTGTCTAGCGTGGAGAGATGGCTCTGCCAGGCCGCGTCGCGCGCGCCACGCAGGGCCTGCGCCGCGCTGTCGTCGACCGTACCTTCGCTTGCGAGGGCGGCGATCCGCGCCGAACTCGCGGCCCGCTCGCTGGTGAGCTCGCGAAGCTTGCCGCGATGCTCGTTCACGCGCTTGTCGATAGACGTCGCCTGCGATCGCCACATATCCAGCTGCCGGGCTTCCGCAGCCTTCATGTCCTTCAGATCATGGATATCACCCGACCAGGGCGCCAGCAGTGCTGTCCGTTCATCGAAATTGCGTTGCAGCTGACGATAAGACCGCTCCTCGATTGCAAGACGCGAGAGCAGGTCGGTATCCGTCAACCTTGCCAGCGCACTCTCGATGCGCGATTGCGTGTCTGGGGCCATCTCGGTTCCATCATCAAACTCGGCCGCATCCTCCTTCAAGCGGTTGAGGGTATTCTTCGCGCGCTTGAGCTCGCGCTCCGCGGAGGCGATTTCAGCGTCGATCCCGGAGCGTTTCTCCATCAAATCGCGGATGGCGCCGACGGATGGTGCCGGTAGCAGCAGTCTCTCGGGATTTTCATGTCCCGCCTGATCGAGATCGAAGAGCAACCGCGACAGGATGCCTTCCTGCTCGGCCAGGGCAATTTTGCGTTTCGGCAGATCATCCGCGGCCGCCCGGTAGCGTGCTCGCCCGATCTCAAGCGTCTCGATAATCGCGGCGAGCGATAGCGCCTGTTCATCCACGATCATGCCATCGATCTCATCCGACAGTTGCCGAATGGAGCGTTCCGCGCTCTCTGTGAGAGCTTGCAACCGTGTTTCATCACGCGAAAGCTGCGGTAGCAGCGCGAACCAATCCGCAGGCGGGCGCGGCAATTCGCCGAGACCTGCGAATTCAGCCGTCAGGCGATCGAGTTCCGAGGTCAGCGGCAGCGTCGCGAGAATGCGTGTCAGCTCAGTGTGCCGAAGCTTCGCCTCGGCCAATTCGGCGCCGGCCGCGTCATAGGATGCGCTGGCCTGGGTCGACGTTACCGCAAGCACCGAATAGGCGGCCGCGAAGGTGTCGATGGCGTTGCGCTCGTTCTTAAGCGCTTCGAGAGCTCGTTTCAATTCGGCAAGCTTGGTGCTCGACGAACGCTTGCGATGAATGGCCGCCGCATCGTCCGCCGCCATGACAAGCGATCTGTTGAGGCCGGCGAGCCCCGAGCTTGCCGAAAACAGCAATTCGCCCAGCTCGCCCTTGCTTTGGATGATCGCCTGCCCGCCCTCCTTCAAGGAGTGATCGTCTAGCGAAAACATTGTCCTGTAGGCATCGCGCCCGATCCCGCCGAGTGCCGTCGACAGCATGCCCTCGTTGACCGGCTGACCGTTGCTGTCGACGAGACTGCCTGCGCGACGCTTCAGCCGCACGAGCTCATGCTCGCCGCCGTCGAACTCCAGCCGCGCGCCGATCTGCATGGTATTATAGGGATGAATGAAGTCGTATTTGCTGGTGGCCCCGAACCCGAAGAGCAGATCGAGGAAGGCATCGAATGTCGTCGATTTTCCGGCCTCGTTCAGGCCGTATATAATGTGCAGGTCCGGCTCACCCACAGGGGGCTGACCGAAATCGATCGAATGGTCGGTGAATTTCCCGTAGCGGGTCAGGTCGAGACGGCGAAGGCGCATCAGTTCTCTCCGTGATCCCAGGTCTTCATTCGCGCGGTAATGTCGTCGGCGCCATCGAGCATCAACTCATCGATAAAGCGCTCGAAGCTCGCCACGTCGTCGCCGGCAAATCGCCGGCTTTCGGGCGGCAGATCCGCGAGCAGGTCCTTGACCA
Organism: Rhizobium sp. Rhizsp42; assembly: GCF_047304155.1. Lineage (NCBI taxonomy): Bacteria > Pseudomonadati > Pseudomonadota > Alphaproteobacteria > Hyphomicrobiales > Rhizobiaceae > Rhizobium > Rhizobium sp. Rhizsp42. The sequence continues at coordinate 201,983 of NZ_JBGLYS010000007.1, forward strand.
TCTCGCTGATCTCGTTCCGAAAGCCGGCGCTCGCCATGACCTTGTCACGCATCAGATCGCCAAGCTCGATGACAGGATCGGCGGTGACTTTCCCAACTTCCTCAGGCGCATGTACAGCAAGCTCCAGCTTCTCGATCCAGGTCTGGCCGATGCGATCGCCGCGATCCTCGGCCTCGGTGCGCAGCAGATCGATATCGCGATGAAGGCGCCACGATAGCGGCGTCTGCCCGATGAGCCGCAAGCGAGCGACGAGGTGAGGCGAGGCAGTCGCCTCGCGTTGCCGCGCAAGCGCCAGCTCGATCGCGCCCGCCGCCTCGCGCCATTCCGAGATATCGGTAAGATCGACGCTCACCCGCTCGAACTGCGCGACGCTGGTGAGGCGTTCCTCGATGGTGATCGTCCGGTCATCCGCGATCGTCACCAGCGATACGGTCTTGGCGCCGGCCTCGTTGATGTCGCGGCCCTGCGGCATGCCGGGCATGATCACCGTGCGCGCGCCGTGATGATGCGTCCGCTGGTGGATATGCCCAAGCGCCCAGTAATCGAAACCGGAGGCATGCAGCTCCGAGACGCTGCAGGGCGCATAGACGTCGTGTCCCTGCGCGCCGGCGAGGCTCGTATGCATGATGCCGATGTTGACCGCGCCCGCGACCGGCGCCTTGAATTTCGGCAACAGCGATTCCGGGGCATGCGGCTTGGCGAAGCTCAAGCCGTGAATTGCGATATCTAGACCATCCTTGATGCGCTCGACGGCTTCGGCGCGCCCGCCGAACACCTTGACATTATCAGGCAGCACCAGCTCCTGGGTGATCTTGGAAAGCGCGTCGTGATTGCCGCGTATCTTATAGACGGCGATGTCAGCCGCATTGAGCCGCTGCATCTGCGCGGCCAGAAAACGCGCCGTCTTCATAGACGTCTGGTCGCCGTCATAGAGATCGCCGGCAATGATCAAGGCGTCGACCTGTTCTTCCAGGCAGAGATCGATGATCGAAACGAAGGACGCGCGCGTGGCGTTGCCGATCAGTTCGGCCAGCGCTTCGTCGCGCAGCGCCAGCGAGCGCAAGGGGGAATCCAGGTGAATGTCGGCGGTGTGTATGAAGCGAAACGGCATCAGATCCTCAATGGTGCGCGTCACTATATGGCAGATCGGTCCTGCTCATGCCACTGTCGGCCGGTGGCTGGTCGATAAGCATGCGGGAGAGGGCATGATCGTGGCGGTTTCGGAGCCGTTTCCGGCACGCAAACAAGCCTTCTGGAAATTCTCTTGCGAATTCAGTTAGTTGCTAGAAACTACGATTTTTTGAAAAAGGCTTGTTGACTTGTTCGGCTTAGGGGCCTTATAAGCCGCTTCACAGAACGAGGGCGGCGGCGCTGCTGGCGACGTTGACTTTCGCTCTGGATTTCTTTGATTGGCTGCGATGCTGATTGGTCCCGGGCTTCGGTTTTGGGACGGGGAATTTCGACTGGTTTTACTGGTCTGTTGTTTGACAATTGAAGATGAGAAGAAAGAGAAACGTGGGCGGCGGAGTTCGCGGGATCGACAGAGATGTCGGTTCTTTG
>NZ_JBGLYS010000080.1:0-6393 GCF_047304155.1 Rhizobium sp. Rhizsp42
TGAGGCCTCCAAATCAAAGCCTCATTGAATCAAAGCCATGCCCGCGTGTGAACCCCGTTTATGAGTGTAGGGCCTAATTTGACTTCTATCAAGCGCCGGGTCTCTAGAGGAATGGAAACTGTAGGCGGGCCAATTGATGTCGCGGTGATTTCAAAAACCGAGGGCTTCATTTGGGTGAAAAGAAAACATTATTTTTCCGCTGAATTGAACCCACGCTACCTGTCTCGCATTAAAATGGGAGATGCTGAAAGTAAGGAAAGGTCAAATGGAAGCAAATCGGAAGTTTAGATACGACCAATTAATTCCGGATGATGACGTTCGCCGGAACGAAGACAAGCGGACACAGGACCAAACAAGAAAGCCGGTTGAGGATACCAAACGCAAAATTCGAGAAGCGTTTGCGAAGTCTGAGAGGATAAAAGCTTCGCTCAGATCTTGACGAGCTTGGATGGTGAGCTTCTCGCGCGAGCGTATAACTCATTCAGTCGAATCCAAGGCGGAGAGCCGCCTTGGTAAAACAAAATACTTTAACGCGATGACGCGGTAAAATTCGCATCTTATGCTGGGCGAAATCTTAAAACGCAATGTGACGTTGCGTTATCACTATTTGGGAAGTTACCGCCCCGGCCGCCCCGTCTTGCCCTTCGTCCGCTTCTGCCTCTTCACATCCCCCGCATCCTCATAGCTGCCGACGCCCGTCTTGCCGCGCACCAGGGGGCGCGGGTCGTCGCGGTCGGGTTGGCCTTCCAGCAGCGGGGAGAAACGCTTGGTGCTCTTGGCGGCGTCGGGCTTGTCCGGGAGCTTGCCTGACACGGGCTTTTCGGTGCGGCCGACGGTCATTTCGTCGAGATCGTTCCGACGGAAGGTGCGGGACGGGATGGCCGTGTCGGTGCCTGGGCCCATGTCGTCGAGGGTGGGTTTCTGGAAGAGGGAGGTCGAGGGTGTGGCCCCCTCATCCGCCCTGCCGGGCACCTTCTCCCCGCTGGGGAGAAGGGACTCTTTGGTCGCCTTGGCGTTCCGCTTGATGCCTTCCATGGCCTTGGACTCCTCGCGCGCCATCGGGTCGTCCATGACGGCGAGTTCGGCGGCCTTGAGGCGTTTGATTTCGTCGCGGAGGCGGGCGGCCTTTTCGAAGTCGAGGTCGGCGGCGGCGTCGCGCATCTGTTTTTCCAGCGCGTTGAGATGGGTCTGCAGGTTGCCGCCCACGAGGTTGCCGCCGTCGGCGAAGCCCTTGCCTGATACACCCGAGATGTCGGCGCGGACGTGGTCGCGTTCGTAGACGCTGTCAAGGATGTCGGAGATTTTCGCCTTCACCGATTCCGGCGTGATGCCGTGTTCGGTGTTGTAAGCCACCTGCTTTTCGCGGCGGCGGGCGGTTTCGTCCATGGCGCGCTGCATAGAGCCGGTGACGGTGTCGGCATAGAGGATGACCTTGCCGTCGACGTTACGCGCCGCACGGCCGATGGTCTGCACCAGCGAGGTCTCGGAGCGCAGAAAACCTTCCTTGTCGGCGTCGAGAATGGCGACGAAGCCGCATTCGGGAATGTCGAGACCTTCGCGCAGAAGGTTGATGCCGACGAGGACGTCGAAGGCGCCGAGGCGCAGATCGCGGATGATCTCGATACGCTCCAGCGTGTCGATGTCGGAGTGCATGTAGCGGACGCGCACGCCCTGTTCATGCAGATATTCGGTGAGGTCCTCGGCCATGCGCTTGGTGAGCACGGTGCAGAGCGTGCGGTAACCCTTGGCTGCGGTCTCGCGGATTTCGCCGAGCACGTCGTCGACCTGGCTGCGGGCGGAGCGGACTTCGACCGGCGGGTCGATCAGGCCGGTCGGACGGATCACCTGCTCGGCGAAGACGCCGCCGGACTGGTCGAGTTCCCAGCCGCCGGGGGTGGCCGAGACGGCGACGGTGTCGGGGCGCATCGCGTCCCATTCCTCGAAGCGCAGCGGCCGGTTGTCCATGCACGACGGCAGGCGGAAGCCGTATTCGGCAAGCGTCGCTTTTCTGCGAAAATCTCCTCGGTACATGCCGCCGATCTGCGGAATGGTGACGTGGCTTTCGTCGATGAAGAGCAGGGCGTTGTCGGGAATATATTCGAACAGGGTCGGCGGCGGCTCGCCGGGGCTGCGGCCGGTGAGATAGCGCGAATAGTTCTCGATGCCGGCGCAGGAGCCTGTGGCTTCCAGCATCTCGACATCGTAGCGGGTGCGCTGTTCCAGGCGCTGGGCTTCCAGCAGGCGGCCGGCCTTTTCGAGCTCGGCGAGGCGCAGGCGCAGCTCTTCCTTGATCGCCTTGATGGCGCCGTTCAGCGTCGGGCGCGGGGTGACATAGTGGCTGTTGGCGTAGATCTTCACGCTCTTCAGGTCGCCGGTCTTCTGGCCGGTGAGCGGGTCGAACTCGGTGATGGCGTCGATCTCGTCGCCGAACATGGAGATGCGCCAGGCCGCGTCTTCCAAGTGGGCCGGGAAGATTTCGATCGTATCGCCGCGAACACGGAAGGAGCCGCGCACGAAATTGATGTCCTGGCGCTTGTATTGCTGCGCCACGAGGTCGGCCAGCAGCTGGCGCTGGTCGAGGCGGTCGCCGACCTCCATCTGGAAGGTCATGGCGGTGTAGGTCTCGACCGAGCCGATACCGTAGATGCAGGAGACGGAGGCGACGATGATGCAATCGTCGCGCTCGAGCAGCGAGCGGGTAGCGGAGTGGCGCATGCGGTCGATCTGCTCGTTGATCGACGATTCCTTCTCGATGAAGGTATCGGAGCGCGGCACATAGGCTTCCGGCTGGTAGTAGTCGTAGTAGGAGACGAAATATTCCACCGCGTTGTCGGGGAAGAAGTTCTTGAATTCGCTGTAGAGCTGGGCCGCCAGCGTCTTGTTCGGCGCCAGGATGACGGCCGGGCGCTGGGTGGCCTCGATCACCTTGGCCATGGTGAAGGTCTTGCCGGAGCCGGTGACCCCCAGCAGCACCTGGCTGCGGTCGCCATTGTCGAGGCCCTCGACGAGATCCTTGATCGCCGTCGGCTGGTCACCGGCAGGTGAATATTCGGAGTTCATGCGGATCTCGATGCCGCCTTCGGATTTCGGCGGCCGGGCCGGGCGATGCGGCGTCCACATCTTGCCGTCCTTGAACAGCGGATTGCCGCTTTCGATCAGCGCCGACAACGCTTCCACCGTGGCCGTCACCGCCGTGCCGGCCTTCAGCGCGGCGGCGTCCTCAAGCGAGACGTCGAGGCCGGAGACCGGGTTGAGGCCGGCGGCGGCGCGCGTCTTCGGGTCGGTCGAGCCGCCCATCGACGTGCCTCTGGCGGATTTTGACGCCGCGATCTCCACCTTCTTGCGGTGCTTGCCGGCCTTCGAGGCGATCTGCCGCTGTGTCTCGACACCGGATGCCTCGGCATCGGCCTCCAACTGCTTCACCCAATCGGCGACGGAGCCCTCGAGCGGGGCGCCTTCAAAGGACGATTGGGGAGCTTCCTCGAAACCATCGGGGGCGGGGGACTTTTTCGGAGATTTGGCCATGGCCGGAATATGGAGAGAGTCAGCGCGAAATGGAAGAGGCAAAGAGTACAAAAGGGAAACGGATTTTGCGGCGTCCGACGTTGGATGTCTGTGGTCACCAAATGGCTCGCCGATATTGCATCGCGGCAAAAATGCGGGCTATAACGGAGACACTCACCACGGACCCGGTGAAACTCCGGGTGGCTCTTCTGGCCGCCGATCCGCCAGACAACGCAAAACCTGCACGCCATATTTCGACCGCCCGTCCGGGCGCGTTGGGCCACGCTTTGCGAGATATCACCAACATGCACGTATCCTCCTTCCGCCGGGATTGGTTTTCCAATCCGACCCGCGAAATGCTTGCCGGCGCCGTCGCCACCTTCGCGCTGATCCCCGAGGTCATCGCCTTTTCCTTCGTCGCCGGTGTCGATCCGCAAGTCGGCCTCTTCGCCTCCTTCGTCATCGGCATCGTCATCGCCTTCACCGGCGGCCGCCCGGCGATGATCTCGGCCGCCGCCGGCTCCGTGGCGCTGGTCGCGGCACCCTTGGTGCATGCCCACGGACTGCCCTATCTCTTCGCCGCCGGCCTGCTTGCGGGCGTCATCCAGGTCGTGTTCGGCCTGCTGCGCCTCGGCGTCCTAATGCGCTTCGTGTCGAAATCGGTGCGCACCGGCTTCGTCAACGCGCTGGCGATCCTGATCTTCGGCGCCCAGCTGCCGCATATCATCGGCGGTGACTGGATCGCCTATGCCATGCTGGCCGCCGGCCTCGCGGTGATCTACATCGCGCCGCGCATCACCACCGCCATCCCGTCACCGCTGATCTGCATCCTGCTGCTCACCCTTGCCTCCGTCGGCCTGCATCTGCCGGTGCTGACGGTTGCCGATCTCGGCAAGCTGCCGGATTCGCTGCCGATCTTCGCCTGGCCGCAGGTGCCGCTGAACCTGGAGACGCTTGAGATCATCGCCGGTCCGGCGCTGGCCATCGCCATGGTCGGCCTGCTGGAATCGATGATGACGGCGAGCGTCGTCGATGATCTCACCGACACGACGAGCGACAAGAACCGCGAATGCGCCGGCCTCGGCATCGCCAACGCCGCCGCCAGCCTGTTCGGCGGCATCGCCGGCTGCGGCATGATCGGCCAGACGGTCAGCAACGTGAAGTACGGCGGTCGCGGCCGTCTCTCGACGCTGTTTGCCGGCGCCCTGCTGTTGATCCTCATGGTGCTCCTGAAGCCATGGGTCTCGCAGGTGCCCGTCGCGGCCCTGGTCGCGATCATGGTCATGGTGTCGATCGACACCTTCGATTGGTCGTCGGTCAAGACCATGGTGGTGCATCCGAAGACCTCGAGCATCGTCATGCTGGCGACCGTCGTCGTTACCGTCTTCACCGCCAACCTGGCGCTCGGCGTCACCGTCGGCGTGCTGCTGAGCGGCGTCTTCTTCACCTTCAAGGTCGCCAAGCTGCTGTCGGTCCGCAAGGACACGGATGAGGCGGGCGAGCGCATCGCCTATCATGTCACCGGCCAGGTCTTCTTCGCCTCCGCCGACGTCTTCATCGACGCCTTCGACATCGCCGATGCCGAGGGCATGGCGGTGACGATCGATCTCACCCACGCGCATTTCTGGGACATCACCGCCGTGGCGGCGCTGGACCGCGTGGTGCAGCGCTTCAAGGCGCACGGCGTTTCCGTCGAGGTAAACGGCCTCAACGAGGCGAGCGCGACGCTGATCGGCCGGCTCGACAATGCGCCGAGCCTGAAGGAAATCTGATCGCTTAAAGTCGTCCTGCCGCGCACCCGACCTGTAACAAACCCGCCGGTGCCGGCGTATACGGGTCGCGTCAGGACAATCAGGCATAAACGGCATGCCTGAGCGAGGGACATCCTCACCTGCGCCAGCCGGCGATCGTGTCTTGGCTGCAGGTCTTGGCCAAGGCACGGCGACACCATTCAGTGGTGTCGCGACGGTGCCCGGAAGAGAACCGGCAGCCGGATCCAGATCGACCGGTGCCGGTCATGCGCGGGTTCGCAACCTGTCGCCGGGTCGGATGGATCAAAGCCGAAGGTAAAGACCATGATGATCAACAGACGGACTTTCTCGACAGCACTTCTCGCCGGCGCTGCCGCTTCCCTCATTTCCACGCGCGGCATGGCCGCGATGGCGCAGCCCGCCAAGGCGCGCAACATCGTTCTGGCCCACGGGCTGTTCGCCGACGGTTCCTGCTGGACGGAGGTGATCGCGCGCCTGCAGGCAGCCGGTTTCAACGCCACTGCCGTGCAGAACCCGCTGACCACATTGCCGGAGGCCGTTTCCTCGGTCGAGAAGGTGCTGGATCGCCAGGATGGTCCGACCGTCCTCGTCGGCCACTCCTTCTCCGGCATGCTGGTCACCGAGACCGGCGTGCATCCCAAGGTTTCGGCGCTCGTCTATGTCGCCGCCCGTGCGCCCGATGCGGGCGAGGACTACACGGCGCTGGCAAAGACCTATCCGACCCCGCCTGCCTCGGCCGGGATCGTGTTCGATGGCGATGAAGGACGTCTGAGCGAGGAGGCATTCCTGCGCGATTTCGCCGGCGATCTGCCGGAGGCGAAAGCCAAGGTGCTCTATGCGGTGCAGGAGCCGTTCCACAAGGCGTTGCTGACCGGCAAGACCACGCAGGCGGCGTGGCGCTCGAAACCGAGCTGGTACGCGGTGTCGACGGAGGATCGGACGATCAATCCGGATCTGGAACGCTTCATGGCCAAGCGCATGGGCGCCAAGACGATCGAGCTCAAATCCAGCCACCTGTCGCTGATCTCGCACCCCGACGAGATCACCCAGATGATCATCGAGGCTGCCGGCGGCCGCTGAGGTGAGGTGAAGCCAGTGACGTCGCGGTCTTAGGACC
>NZ_JBGLYS010000081.1:0-6093 GCF_047304155.1 Rhizobium sp. Rhizsp42
TCAGGTCGAACCGGCGACGGGTCATCTGAGGCCTCCAAATCAAAGCCTCATTGAATCAAAGCCATGCCCGCGTGTGAGACGGCAGGCCGGTGACCGCGGACGCCGGGGTTGACTACTTCGGAGCCCCTGTCGCCAGAGGCACTGGTTCCCGGTGGAGAGTACAGTGAAGGCCGGATCACCATTGCTGAATGGCTGAAGGCTTAAGAGGAGCGCACGATCATGAAGACAATTCTCCATGCTGCCGCGGCACTCGCGGCCTCCCTTGCCACCGCGTCCGGTCATGATATCGCAAAGCCCGGACTCGCGTACGACACGAAGGACGCCAAGGTGACACTCGTCTACGAGCATCCCCTGCCCGACGTTCCCGGCAAGAGCATCAAGGGTGTCCTCGTCGAGTATGGACCACGAGGCTACAGCTCCGCCCATACGCATGCGAAGTCCGCGCTGATCTACGCCACGGTCATCGAGGGAGCGATCCAGAGCGCCCTGAACGGTGGCGAGACCAAGACCTTTACCGCGGGCCAGAACTTCACCGAGCTGCCGGGAGATCGCCACGACGTCAGCGCCAATGCCAGCAAGACCGAACCGGCGAAGCTGCTTGCCGTCTTCGTCGTCGATACCGACGACACCGTCCTGACGACGCCGCGCGAGCCGTAGAGCGTCCTCCGAAAACCATTCGCTAAACCACAGATCACCTGACGACGGTTCTCCGGCGAACGGAAAACCGCGTCCTCAACAAAGGAGAACGAACATGTCCCGCATGAACTGGTCCGAGGTCGCGCCCGATGGTGCCAAGGCGCTCTATGCAGTCCACCATTACGTCACCGCCAAGACGAACCTGCCGGACGAGCTGATCCACTTGGTCTTCCTGCGCGTGTCGCAGATCAACGGCTGCGCCCACTGCATCGACATGCACAGCCGCGATCTGCGCAAGACGATGTCCGTCGACAAGATCACACTGGTTCCGGTGTGGAACGAGGTGCCTCACCTCTTCAACGACCAGGAACGCGCCGCTCTCGCCTGGGCGGAGGAAGTGACCAACGTGAGCCAGACCCATGCGTCGGACGAGGCTTATGCCGCTGCCGCTGCAGCTTTCGAACCGAAGGATCTGGTCGATCTGACGATCACCATCGCCGCGATGAACGCCTTCAACCGACTTGGTGCGCCGTTCCGTCTTCCGGTGGCGGCAAAGGTTTGAACAGGCCCGGAACACTCGAGAAGGAGGTAGCCTGCCGCCTCCCCGCAAAGGTTCGGCGGGCCACGCCAACTACAGCGGCGACGAGACCATCCGCGTCGCCATCTCCCAAAGACGGAAAGCGTTCTCCGGATCGACCGCGTATCTTGCCACGCCCTTGAACGGCCCGGCTCCGCGCTCGTCGACGACAGGGGATTCCTGGCAGTCGTCGAAATACCTGCCTGACATTCCCTCGACCAGAGGCGATCCCGCAAGTAACACCGACGTGGCCGCACCCTGCTCTCTTGTTTTGCGCAGATGCTCGGGCGTTCTAAGCCCCCCGGTGTGTTTCTGAAGTCCAGTCGCAATCGCTCCGGGGTTGAGAGCATTCGACGTGATGCCGTCGCATGCCCAATTCCTCGCTATCCCCACGGACATCAGAATGCAGGCCGTCTTTGACTGCCCATAGGCTAGCAGAGGATCGTATGGAATGAAGCGGAAGTCCGGATCGTCGAAGAACACCGGCGCAAACAGGTTGCCAGTTGAGGCGACGGATACGACGCGGGCGCCGTTCGCGCTGGCCAGATGCTTCCGCAGGCCGAGTGCGAGCGCGAAGTGGCCTACGTAGTTCGTGGCGAACTGCATCTCCCGTCCCTCCGCCGTTCTCCGCAGTTCCGGAATGGCCATCACGCCCGCGTTGTTGACGAGGACGTGCAGAGGCTCGTTCCAGCTCCTTGTGAATTCCCTCACGGAAGAAAGATCGGAAAGGTCGAGCCGGCGAACGCGCAGCCGAGCCCGAGGTGTTGTTCGCATCAACTCGGCGACAGCTCTCTCGGCCTCCTCCGGACGGCGGGCCGCGATCGTCACGGCCGCGCCCGCGGCGACCAGGGCGCGGCTCGTTTCCAGACCGATGCCGCCAGCCCCTCCGGTCACGATGATATTGCGGTCTGCAAGATCCACGCCTTCCAGAACGTCGGCGGCGGTTGACGAAAACCCAAACGGGATGGATGAAGTCATGGTCGTGCTCCTTAAGACATTCGACTTGCCGGGAAGATAAGCGCGTGGCATTCGTGAACTAGATGACCAACGGCACACGCAATGATGAGATAATTCGTACAGTTGGTTCGCTTCCGCCGGGCGAGCTGGCGGCCTTTCTCGCCGTGGCCGAACATGGCGGGTTTCGTGCCGCGTCGAGGACGCTCGGCCAGACGGCGTCCGCGTTGAGCCACGCGGTCGCTGGACTAGAGAGGCGTCTCAAGGTGAAGCTCTTCCACAGGTCCACCCGAAACGTTTCGCTGACGGAGCCGGGCCGTAGACTTGCCGAGCGGCTCATGCCAGCACTGGCGGAGATCGGTCTGCCCGTCGAGGAACTGCACGAACAAGCTACCTCGCTGTCGGGGCTCGTGCGGATAAACTGCGACGCCAACGCCGCCGAGCAAGTCCTCATGCCACTGCTGACCCGCTTCATGAAGCTTCAGCCGGAGATGCGATTTGAAATCCGGTCGGAGGGAAGAATGGTCGACATCGCCGAGGGCGGATTCGACTGTGGCGTGCGGGCGGCTGAACTCGTCCCGGACGATATGGTCGCGATCCCGATCGGTCCAGATCAGCAGCACATCGTGGTGGCGTCGCCCGCCTATCTCGCCAGCGCGCCGCCCATCGATAGCCCTTCGGATCTCGCTCTGCATCAGTGTATCCAGCTTCGCATGGCGGGCGGGTCGATCTATCGCTGGGAGTTTCAGCGCCGCGGCGAGGACGTTGTCATGGCCACGAGCGGCAAGCTCATCGTCGACCACTCCAGACTTCTGCTGGCCGCGGCACTCGACGACGGCGGGCTAGCATATGTGACGCGGTGGATGGCGGCGGACGCACTCGCCGACGGAAGCCTTCGGCAGGTACTTGACGACTGCACCCCACCCTATCCTGGCCTTTGCCTGTACTACCCGCGGCATCGCCACCTCGGTTTGGGCATGCGAGCCTTCCTCGACTTCCTGAGAGCCGAAGGATCGAGCCGTCGGACGCCCTGACGCCGGCCGGCGCCGCGTCAGTTCCTCGACATGCAAGCTGTGCGCGCTCTATCCCGACGTTCACTCAGGATCGCGTACCCGGTACCCGCGAGCGGTGTCGATGGACTATCGACGGTATCCGGCATTCCGACTGGCTGGCTTTCGAGGAAGTGGCCGCTGGCTCGACGAACCGAGGGGAACGCCATGCTCGCGGTCCTCGCCCCCCAAGACCTCGAACACCCCCCCGTGTTCGGGAGACGATTACGCGCATGGCCGGAAGTGGCTTGGCCATATCTCATCACCTGGATGTTTCTAGAGCCGATCGTACGAAACGAAGGCTCCAGGCCGGGTACAGAAGAACTCGCCGAGACGCTCGGCACGGTCATGATGATCACCTGCATGAAAATACAGAGTAAGCGGATCAATGAAGCGAGACGTTAACGCCCGCTCGAAGCGGCGGGCTTGCTAAACTACGAAGCCTCAAGCAGATTCCATTGATGATCGATACCGATGTACGATCCTCTTCTAAGGCTGCTGAAGGAAATGGTGCTTGAAACAGGCGTGACCCTCAGCCTCAATCAGGTCGGGCCGCCCCACGTCGGTCCGGGCGCGGCCAGGACATCATCGTCAACGCTCTGTACCGCTTAAGAATGAGAGATCGAACTGCCGGGCAACAGGTTCATGTTGTTGAATTGTTATAGGGGTCAGGGCCGCGGATGGTGGACAGGGAAGAGGAAAGAGAGCGTGAGCTTGGCCGCAAGAAGTTGATGTTGCGGATGCCGGCCTTCCGAGATCAGCTTCGCCACGCTTCGGGTGAACGCATGGAAGCGCTCTTCCTGGCCTACGAGAGGGCCTCCGTTCATCAGGATAGGATTCGATCTCAAAAACACGCTCCCGCGCAGTGGAAAGCTTATTACGAAGAGGTTTCGGGGGAGATAGAGGAAAGCGTTGGAAGATTTCTGAGCGACCAAAAATGACGGGACTTCAGCTAGGTCCAGGGAACGGAGCGCCGTTACGCACGTTGACCGACAGGTTGCGCGATGGTTCATCGCAGAGCCATCCTCAGCACAGCGGCCGAAGGTGGAGAGATTCCAGCGAGGTTCTCCCCACCGAAGCATTTAGCGAAGGCGACAGATATGCGGAAACAGAGGTTTAGGGTCAGCACTTCCGTGACAGTTGACGCCGAGACGCCCCAAGCAGCCGCGCAACGAGCATTAGAGCTGTTTTCGAAATCTCCGCCTGAACGGTTCGACGTCTTGGATGAGAGTGGATCGACATTCCACATCACCCGTGACCATCCGCAAAGGTCTGTTGACACGATCGAGAAAGAGGTCGTTCAGTATCCGGAGTTCATGGAGAATGACGCCCCTCCCGGTGCGGGCGGCTAACTCGATAGGGCCGATGGCCTTTTCTCGGTCCTTGCAAGGCAGGACAAGAACGTCGAGTAAACAGAACTAGGTCCGCCCCGGGAAGTGCATCGGGACTAATTGCGCTCATCCTTGTTCTTCCCCGCCGAGACGGTCTCCTACAGCAGCTTCCTCGGCACGTGGAGGGCCCGCGAGGCTCTGCGCTCCTGGCTCTCCACACCCCTTTCATCTACTCCGTTTAACGTTTCGACCGCGCTGCTGGCTTTGCCGACTTTGCCTGCGTGGTTAAAGGGGGGGAGCCCTCCCTCCCCACCGCTGTTCGGGGCGTACCAATAGGGGGCGAGGCGTGAGTAGTGCCAAGCGCACCGAGCAACCTTCTGGTTTAGACGCTTCATCAAGCGCGTCGCGAGCTCGAACGAAGCACCTTTAAGACTTTCCCGGAAATCGCGTATCAGGGTCACCACCTGCATTCGCTTTTCAGCAGTGAACGCCAAGACCTATCGTTTGTGCTTCAAATACTGCCGCTAACTCGAGGAACAGAACGACGTCCTCGATGTTTAAGGATATCGTCATGAAGAGTTAGACGTATTACATGGCGATAAGGTGAAGAGCTGGTTCCCCTCAAAGCGATCGGCTCTTCGCCGCTTATCATTCCGAAACCTCGCCAACGCGGTCGAAGGGTCAGAAAATGGCTACGAACAGTCGAAACCACACTGCGATTTACGTGGGTGGCTTGCTACTCACTGGGTTAATCATTGCTGCCGGGGCGCTCTTTTCTGGACATCCGCAGCCAAGTCCAGCGACCCGAACCGTCATGATGCAGCGATGAGCAATCGAAATGGGTTGTCCCGCTATCTCACTGCCGGAACATTTCGTCGCGGCCTGAATTTTGCCCCCCCGAGATAGTGTCCCAACGTCTTGCTCGGCAAGTGGAGAGCCAAAAGGTCTCAACGCTCAGTCGGCTCTCCACACCACATTTGAAAGAGATAATGGACTGATCCGTCTCCAGTCCGGCTGTGGGGCGTTCTCGTTTACGTCCACCCAGTAGCTGGAGCGGAGAAGCACTCCGTTGCAAACGAACGAGCCGGACCCACGCATTTTTGTATGCGTCGGAGCGAAAATCTGTTTACGGCGCGCACGTGTGACAACGATTCTTTCGTGTCGTATTGTTATAGTCGCCGTCTGCTAGGCGAAATCGTTTTTCCGCGATGTTGCTGATATCGGTCGCGACATAACCGCTGTCCTACCTGGTGGCGGATATCTCATCGGTGATGCCGATCTGTCTCGCGAAGGATATGAGATTCCCGCGCCGAGGCTGCTCGAGATCTGCGACCGACATTGCCTTCGCGATCACCTCGTTCGCGAGATCGCGAAATCGGCCGATTCTATTTCAAAGAGACGGGTCGCCCCAGGTGCCGTCACCCCGTGGAACGCTAGATGGTTGCAAGTAAAGGGAAGATGCGCCACCAGATCGTGTCCCATGAGATGGTGTAAGTGCCGACGAGGCCACCGTGCTCTCCGGCAAGGCCGGGAGGATCAACGTGCC
>NZ_JBGLYS010000082.1:0-6092 GCF_047304155.1 Rhizobium sp. Rhizsp42
CCGTTGCATTCCGGGAGACGTGCTTAGATGCTCGGCACAAGGCCGAGCATGACGGCTGAGTATGTGGCCGGCGTCAGGAAACCAATGAAGCGATGGAGCTACGATCCGGCAACCCATTGAAACACCAGCATTTCCTCCCTCTCGACGTCATCCTCGGGCTCGTCCCGAGGATCTAATCACGCCGCAACGGACTGAACGCCAGTGGATCAACAGGAGACATCGCCATCACTTGTCTGGCGTAAACACCATCGAGTGGCCGTTAATGCAGTAGCGCAGGCCCGTCGGTGGTGGGCCGTCGGGGAAGACGTGGCCGAGATGGGCCTCGCAATTGCCGCAGCGGATCTCGGTGCGCACCATGCCGTGGCTGGTATCGCGATACTCGGTCACCGCCTCGGGCGAAACCGCCTCGAAGTAGCTCGGCCAGCCGCAGCCGGCGTCGAATTTGGTGTCGGAGCGAAACAGCGGCGCGTCGCAGCAAACGCAGCTGTAGAGCCCCGTTTCGAATGAATCCCAGTAGGGGCCGGTAAAAGCCCGTTCGGTGCCGTGCTGGCGGGTGATGCGGTACTGCTCGGGGGTGAGCTGTTCCTTCCACTCGGCATCGGTCTTGTGAACCTTGGCGATCGTCGTATCGGCCATGGAGTGCTCCTTTCACGCAGCTGTGGCTTGCGGCGAGTGTTTTTTGATTTCTTCGAGAATGTGGTGCTGTTGACGCGAACGATCAAGGGACCGCACGCGTCCGAAGGGCGAGTTCGCGGCCTCCGTGTCGATCAAACCACAGCCCCGTGCGCCTCGATATACGCTCGCAGCGTGGCGACCAGCGCGGCCTCGCCGTCGCCCGATTTCGCCGCCTCTGCCCACGAATAGCCCATGCAGGCCGGGCGGTGGCGCTTGTCCTCGGGCTCTGTCAGATAGCGTGGCATGATATGCGCGTGCAGCGCAGGCTCCGCATTGCCCCAGATCTCGTAGTTCACCCGGGCGCAACCGGTAGCGGAAAGCAGCGCGTCGCCCGCCAGCGCCATGTCGCCGAGAAAGGCCGCACGCGCTTCGGGAGAGAGATCGTTGAGGCGGGGCACGACGGGATCCGCCAGCAGCAGGCAGTAGCCCGGCAGCGGCTGCACATCGCCGATGACAAGCCAGCCGGAACGCATGCGGCAGATGACATAAGGGTTGGTGCCCGCTCGCGCCATCGCCACGCGCTCTTCGATAAGGTTCATTGCGTTTCCCTAAAGGATTGATTCCGTTTGAATCTTCCTATGCGCCAGAGAGGCCGGGCCGCGCAATGGGCTGGATGAGGCAAACCTACCCCGAGGCCAAAATCACATGCGCCTGGATCTTGGCGGCGATCTCGCCGTTGCCGTGCTTGCTCGCGAGCGCCGCCTCCGCCGCCTTGGTCGCGGCCTCGAGCTTCGCAGGGTTCCGCGCCTCGATCTCGCCGCGCAAGGGCGTTCCCTGGCAATAGGCGACCGCCACCTCGCGGGCGGACGGCGCGCGGCTGATATCGGGGCGGGTGTCGATCTCGATCTCGCGGAATCCGGCGCGCGCGAGATCGTCGCGGATCTGGTTGCGGTCGTGATAGCCGTGCGGCGTGCGCTCGGCAAAGCGTGGCGGATCCTCGGGAAACACGGTGGCCAGCGCCTTGGTCACGTCGTCGGCGAACACGTTCGTCTCGATCCGGTCCCAGACGCTGAACAGAAGCCGGCCGTTCGGCCTGAGCACCCGCCGTGCCTCGCGATAGGCGGCCGGTCGATCCGGAAAGAACATTGCCCCGAACTGGCAGCAGACGAGGTCGAAACTCGCATCCTGGAAGGGTAGCGCCATGGCATCGGCCTGTCGCCAGACGACACGGTCGTCAGCCGGCTGGTGCAAGCGGGCATAGTCGAGCATGGCCTGGTTGAGATCGGTCGCGATATAGGTCGCGCCGGGTGGCAGCAATGGCGCCAGCGCCCGGGTCACGGCGCCGGTGCCGGCCGCGATCTCGAGCACCGCCTTCGGCTTGAGGGCGGCGGCCCGCCGCGCCAGGTCCGCGGCATAGGATGCGAAAATCAGCGGCACCATATGGCGGTCGTAATTCTCAGGAACGGAGCCGGCAAAGATCTTGTCCGCTTCCAGCATCGCCTCATCCTCCCTTGATGATTGGCATTTGCTATTGCAAGGAGACTACCACGAAACGCCGTCTGCCGCTCGTCTCAAGCGCGGTTATCGCGCCCTTCGTCGCATCGCCCGTTCGGATGAACGCCGGCTCATCATAAGAGCCAGCTAATGTCGCCCCTGATCCTGGCTATACTTGATGAAAATCGAGCATCGGGGGATGCTGAAATGAGTGAAACCATTGTAGTCAGCGCCTATTGCGCGATCTCGAGTGTCTTCATGCTGATGACGGCGCTCGAAGGCTGGGCCGTCAGGGGCGGATGGACGCTGGCGCGTGGCTTTGGCCTCGCCGCCTGTTCGCTCTGGCCGCTGCTGCTTGCCGCTTTCATTCTGCACACGCTGCTCGCGCCAAGACGCATGCCGCGTCTCACCCGCGCTGCCTGAAACAGCCTCTTTGCGCCGCCATCCGTCCCCGCGCGCGATGCGTCCAAACCCTCATTTGGCCGATCTAGCTTGAGATGGCGGCGCTCTTCTTCTAAACCTGAGGCATCTGATTTGTTTCGGATTCGGGGTCTTCAAGGGTAAAAGGAGAGCGGATGGCCGATGGCACGGCATTGACGTTTGCGGCACTGTGTCTGCCATTTCTTGGCGCCGTCCTCGCCCCGTTTCTCGTCCGCGCATTCGGCCACAACGCCGCCTGGCTGCTGGCGCTCGCGCCGCTTCTCGCTTTCCTTCGCTTCGCAAGCCTTCTGCCCGAAATCGCCGCCGGAACCGTCATTCGCGGCGGCTATGCCTGGGTGCCGAGCCTCAATCTCGATTTCGCCTGGATGCTCGACGGCCTGTCGGTCACCTTCTCGCTGCTCATCACGGGCATCGGCACGCTGGTCGTGCTTTATGCCGGCGGTTATCTGAAGGGCCATCCCGATCTCGGCCGCTTCTTCTCCTTCATCTTCCTGTTCATGGGCGCGATGCTCGGGCTTGTCGTCTCCGACAATTTCCTGATGCTCTTCGTCTTCTGGGAGCTGACGTCTATCACCTCCTTCCTGCTGATCGGCTTCGATCACCGCCGCGAGGCCTCGCGCCGCGCCGCCCTGCAGGCGCTCGTCATCACCGGTGGCGGCGGATTGCTGTTGCTGGCCGGCCTGTTGATGATCTGGAGCACGACAGGCGCGTCCGAGCTCTCGGTGCTGCTGCAATCGGGCGATCTCTTGCGCGCCAACCCCTATTACATGCCGATCCTGCTCCTCATCCTCGGCGGCGCCTTTACCAAATCGGCGCAATATCCGTTCCACGCCTGGCTGCCCAACGCCATGGAAGCGCCGACGCCGGTTTCGGCCTATCTGCATTCGGCGACCATGGTCAAAGCCGGCGTCTATCTCCTGATGCGCCTCAATCCCGTCATGGGCGGCACAACACCTTGGGAAACCATCCTCCCGCTCTTCGGCGGCGTCACGCTTGTGGTCGGCGCGCTGCTTGCCATCCGCAAGACCGATCTGAAGCTGAAGCTCGCCTACACCACGGTGTCCTCGCTCGGCCTTCTGGTGCTGCTCACCGGCTTCGGCTCCGATTACGCCATCGAGGCGGCGGTGCTTTATCTGGTCGCCCAGGCGCTGTTCAAGGGCGCGCTGTTCATGGTCTCGGGGATCATCGACCACGAGACCGGCACCCGCGACGTGACCCGCCTCAGAGGGCTGAGAACGGCAATGCCGCTGACCTTCTTAATCGCGCTCGCCGCCGCCCTCTCGATGGGCGGCCTGCCGCCGTTCGCGGGCTTCCTCGCCAAGGAGGAGATCTATGCAGCCCTTGCCCATGGCGATCCGCGCTCGATCCTCTTTGCCATCCTGGTGATTGCCGCCAACGTGCTGATGTTCGCCATCGCCTTCGCCGTCGCCCTGAAACCCTTCCTCGGCGCCCCGGTCGAAACGCCGAAGCACCCACACGAAGCCCCGCCGCTTCTCTGGCTCGGCCCCGCCGTGCTCGCCCTGCTCGGCCTTCTCGCCGCCCTGTTTTCGGCGACGACGCACCGCTTCATCTCCTCGCCGATGGCCTCCTCCATCAGGGGAGCAGCCACCACGATCGAGAGCTCGCTTGCCCCGCATATCGGGCTGCCGCTGCTCCTGTCGCTCTTCACCATCGCGCTCGGCATTGTTGTCTACTGGCAGCTCGATCGCGCCCGCGCGCTGATGGCGGCGCTGTTGCACAGATTGGGGCCGGGACCGGACCAGGGCTTCGACAACGCCATATCGGGCCTCGTCTCATTCGCCGTGCGCATCACCCGCATCCTGCAGCCCGGCCGGCTGGAGATCTACGTGACCTGCACCTTTCTCGCGGTCGCCGCCATCCTCATTCTGCCGCTCTGGCTGTTCGGCGAGGGGCCGTCGCTGCCGGCATGGCCGGCGGGCGTGCAGATCCATGAATGGGGTGTCTTCCTGCTCGCCGTGATCGGGCTTGTCGCCGTCATCATCGCCCGCGATCGGCTGACGGCGATCGTCTCGCTCGGCATCCAGGGCTTCGCCGTGGCGCTGATCTTCCTGCTCTTCGGCGCCCCCGATCTCGCCTTCACCCAGTTCATGGTGGAGACGCTCTCGGTCGTCATCCTCGCGCTGGTCATGACGCGGCTGCGCCTCTCGCACACCGATCCGCGCCCTCTCGGCCAGATGCTCTTCGACGGCGCGGTGGCACTCGCCTGCGGCGTGGGCCTGACGCTGCTGTTGATGAAGGCGACCGAAGCGCCGTTCAGCGCCACGCTCAGCGATTTCTTCAACACCTATTCGAAAACCATCGCCCACGGCGCCAATGTCGTGAACGTCATCATCGTCGATTTCCGCGGCACCGATACGCTCGGCGAGATCGCCGTCGTCGCCATGACCGGCCTTGCCATCCTGGCGCTGATCCGTGTCCGGGCAGGGGCCGAGCGCAAGCTCGCGGCAAACGACCCCGATGCGCCCGATGACCTCGGAGTGGAGCGCCCATGAATACGCTTATCGCTCGCACCATCGCTCCCGTGCTCACCGCGCTGATGCTGCTCTTCTCCGTCTTCGTGCTGTTGCGCGGCCATAATGAGCCCGGCGGCGGCTTCATCGGCGGGCTGATCGCGGCGTCCGCGCTGGCGATCTTCGGCATCATAAAGGGCACCGGCGCCGTGCGTCGCGCCATCGTCTTCCACCCGCTGTCGATAGCAGGCGCCGGCCTTTTGATGTCCTCCGTGGCCGGCCTCATCTCGATCCTTTTCGCCGTGCCCTTCATGACCGGCCTCTGGATCTATCCAGTGATTGCCGGCGTCGAGGTGCCGCTGTCATCGGTCATGCTGTTCGATATCGGCGTCTATCTCGTCGTGGTCGGCGCGGTCACCTCGATTGCGCTGTCGCTGGAAGAGCGGGAGGTCGAATGATGGAGCCGCTCTTCGCCATCCTCGTCGGCCTGTTCTTCACCGCCGCCGTCTATCTGATGCTGTCGAAATTCTCGATCCGCATCATGCTGGGCATCGCCATCCTCGGCAACGCCGTCAACCTCCTGCTCTTCACATCAGGCCGCCTGACCCGCGAAGTGCCGCCGATCATCCCCGACGGCCTCGATGCGCTGCCATCGGGGGCAGCCAACCCGCTGCCGCAGGCGCTGATCCTGACGGCGATCGTCATCTCCTTTTCGCTGCTGGCTTTCCTGCTGGTGCTGACCTACCGCGCCTATCAGGACATCGGCACTGACAATACCGACGAGATGCGGGTGGCCGAGCCAGATGAACCGACGTTGCCGCCGGTGGGGTATTGATGATGGCTGGTGTTGTGCCGCGGGTTACCCCCCTCTGCCCTGTCGGGCATCTCCCCCACATGGGGGGAGATTGGCTGGGCGTAACCGCTCGCTCCACTCTCATTGTTTGGGGATGCCGTCGCAACGAGTCGATCTCCCCCCTTGTGGGGGAGATGTCCGGCAGGACAGAGGGGGGTGTATCCGCACCACGCCCAAGCGCACCCACACCACGCCTATGCGAGGCCACCCCCTAAATG
>NZ_JBGLYS010000083.1:0-5870 GCF_047304155.1 Rhizobium sp. Rhizsp42
GCCACCCCCTAAATGGCCACCCCCACCCAACCTATCACCGACCTCTCCGCAGCCCTCGTCACATCCCCCGTGCCGATCGCCCACTGGCTCGTCATCGCCCCGGTAGCGCTCTGCATCACGCTCGGCGCCATCCTCCTGATGGCCCGCGGCTCCGTACGCCTTCAAGCCTGGCTCGCCATCCCCGGCCTCGCGCTGCTCGCCGCCCTCGACGCGGCGCTACTCGTCAAGGTCATGGCCGATGGCCCGCTCACCATGGTCATGGGCCGCTGGCTGCCGCCCTTCGGTATCGCGTTCACCGTCGATACGCTCTCCGCCGTCATGGCACTGACGGCGGCGATCGCGGCACTGGCGGGCAGCATCCACGCGCTTTCCGATATCGACGACACCAACCGGCGCTACGGCTTCTTCCCGTTCCTGATGATGCTGATGGCTGGCGTCACCGGCGCGTTTCTGACCGGCGACGTCTTCAATCTCTACGTCTGGTTCGAGGTGCTGCTGATCTCGTCCTTCGGCCTGCTGATCCTGGGCTCCGAGCGCAAGCAGATCGACGGCGCGATGAAATACGCCGTCCTCAATCTCCTCGGCACGACGCTGTTCCTGATCGCCGTCGGCATCCTCTATGCCATCTTCGGCACGCTCAACATGGCCGATATCGCCACGAAGGCTGGTGAGCTGAGCGCGACCGCGCCGCTGACCACGCTGGCAGCTCTCTTCCTGCTGGCCTTCGCCATGAAGGCCGCCGCCTTTCCGGTCAATTTCTGGCTCCCTGCCTCCTATCACACCCCGCGCATCGTCGTGTCGGCACTCTTTGCCGGCCTGCTCACCAAGGTCGGTATCTATGCGCTCATCCGCGTGCTGGTGGTGCTCCTGCCGCTGGAGCGCGAGGAACTCAGCCTGCTGATCGCCATCACCGGTGCTGCCACCGCCATCCTCGGCGCGCTCGGCGCGCTGGCGCAGGACGATGTGAGAAAGCTGCTCGGCTATGTCGTCATATCAGGCATCGGCAACATGCTGATCGGCATCGCCATCGGGACAACAGGCGCACTGTCCGGCACCGTCTTCTATGCGCTGCATTCCATGCTGCTGATGACGGCACTCTATCTCGCGGCTGGCCAGATGGCCTTTCTCGGCGGCAGTTTCTCGCTGACGAGGCTGGGCGGTCTCTATCGCCGCAATGGCCTCTTCGCCGCGATCTCGCTCATCCTCTTCTTCGCCGCCTGCGGCCTGCCGCCGTTTTCCGGCTTCTGGCCGAAGCTCATCCTCGTCAAGTCCTCGCTCGATGTCGGCGCCTGGTGGCTGGCGGCCGCAGTGCTCATCAGCGGCTTCCTGACGACCATTGGATTCGGCCGCGTCTTCCTGCTCGCCTATTGGCGCCCGGCCACTGAAAGCGCCGAAACCCATGTTTCCACCGGCTGGCGGACGATGCTTCCGCTTCTGCTTCTGACCGTCTTCATCGTCGGCTTCGGCCTGCTGCCGGAACGCCTGCTGGCGCTGACGCAATCCGTCGCCACCGAGCTCACAGATCCCTATCCCTACATCGAATCCGTCTTCCCGGGAGGCGTCGCGCCATGATCGCCTTGCTTCTCAATCTCCTGCTGGCGATCGCCTGGGCGGCACTCAGCGGCAGCACCTCGGCCCACAATCTCGTCCTCGGTTTCGCGCTCGGCGCGCTGGCGCTCTTCCTGGTGCGTGAACCGTTCGGCAGCAAGGCCTATCTCTGGCGCCTCTGGGCGATAATGTCGCTGGCGCTGCTGTTCATCAAGGAGCTCGCCATGTCCGCCATCAAGGTGGCGACGACGGTGCTCAGCCCTGAGATGAACCTGAAGCCCGGCATCTTCGCCTTTCCGCTCACCGTCGATCGCGATTTCGAAATCACGCTGCTCGCCAACATGATCACGCTGACGCCGGGAACGCTCTCGGTCGATGTCTCTGACGACCATAAGACGCTCTACGTTCATGCGCTCGATTGCGCCGATCCGGATGCGATCAGGCGCGACATCGCCAATGGCTTCGAGCGCAAGATCATGGAGGCCTTCCGATGACGCCCGACGCGATCGTCTCCATCTCGGCATCCGTGGCCCTCGTCATCCTCGCCGCCACCTTCCTCGTCGCCTCATGGCGGGTCATCGTCGGGCCGACCTTGCCGGATCGCATCCTGGCGCTCGACACGCTGTCGGGCACGGCAATCGGCTTCCTCGCCGTCGTCGCGGTCAAGACCGGCTTTGCGCTCTATATCGATATCGCCATTTCGCTCGGCCTCGTCGGCTTTCTCGCCACCGTCGCCTTCGCCCGCTTCGTTCTGTCGCGCGGCCCTTTGCCCGCTTCGGCTGGACCGACGGCTGCGCAAACGGATAAAACCGTCCGCCCGGCCTCGAAAAAGCCCGATGCGAAGGTGAAGAGCGATGCCAAGTTGAAGATCAAGACCGCGCCCGCGCGCAAGACGAAGAAGGACAGGACATGATGGACTACATCACTGCCATCGTCGTTTCCGTGCTGCTGTTGTCGGGCGCGCTTTTCGCGCTGGTGGCAGCTCTTGGTATTGTCAGACTGCCGGATTTATACACGCGCATGCATGCCGCGTCGAAAGCCGGAACGGTGGGCTCGGGGCTGTTATTATTTGCGGCCGGGATCGAATCAGGAGAAATCGCCGTATTTGCACGTTCGCTTGCTGGTTTCGTGTTTTTTATACTGACAGCGCCGGTGGCCGCTCATCTCTTGGCCAGGGCGGCACACAAGACAGGTTATCGTCTGTTACCGCCTTCGGTGCGCGACGATCTTCTTGAAAGGTAAGAGTGCTATATATTCAAGATTTTAAGCAGTTTTTTGCAGTTTTAAGCAGATGTGAGGATGATTAATGTTTCCTTCGCGCTATATTAATTCTTGGGATAGAGGCGTTTTTTGACAGATATATATGAAATATTAATTGGCGTTTTCGCAAAACGGTGATAATTGATGCTCAAGTAGAGTTCTGATATTGAATTAGAATCACATTGCATAATTCCTCGGTCGCTTTGAATTTCAATGTTTAATTGAGGGTCGTGTGCGGGTGTGTGCGTACTAATGCAAGATCAGGCAGTATAAGAACGGGTTTCGGCCTCAGGAAACTAGGGGTGGATTTCAGTTTTTCGAAACATGTAGCCGCAGACTGAGTTTTTTGCTGTTCGCTCTACGATAGCGGTCCTGAGCCAAGGAGGCTCTAGACCTTTTGAGCATGCAAACAGGAGAAACGAAATATGACGGATACTGCAGCCGGAAGCGGGCCAGAATTGCTGGTCGAGCTTACCGCGGATATCGTCGCAGCGTATGTCAGCAACCACGTCGTGCCGGTTGGCGACCTCGCCAATCTTATTTCGGACGTGCATTCGGCGTTGAGCAACACGTCGACGCCGACACCGGCCATGGCTGTCGTTGAAAAGCAGAAGCCTGCTGTCTCTGTGCGCAAATCCGTCCAGGATGAGCAGATCACCTGCCTCGAGTGCGGCGGCAACTTCAAGTCGCTCAAGCGCCATCTGATGACTCACCACAGCCTCTCGCCTGAAGAATATCGCGAAAAGTGGGATCTGCCGGTCGACTACCCGATGGTAGCACCAGCCTATGCCGAGGCGCGCTCGCGCCTTGCCAAGGAAATGGGTCTTGGCCAGCGCCGCAAGCGCGGCCGCGGCTGATAGATTTGTCGCATTGAACGATCACGATCAGCCGGGCGAGAGCCCGGCTTTTTCGTGTCTGCGCATGTCTCTCGAAAGTGGACACCGGTTTCGGGATAAAGACATGCGGCAAGCAAAGAAGGATTTAAGTCTATGAGGAAAATAATCCCAATTATTTTCAATCCTCGTTAAAATTCGTGAGCGAAATCAGCCGAAATCGATCGAGGCGCGCTTTCGTTTATCCCCGTTCCTGTATAGCGTGTATGAATTAATTCCTATTCATAGGAGTATTCATATGCCGATTGGACATTTTTCCCCGCCCGGCGCCGCGAATGCGCCGCTGTCCCCGCTTTATGGGGAAGAGCAGGCCGCCCTCTCAAGGGATGATCGCCCACCCTCCGCCACGGATGCCGTGCGCGCCGTCTGCCGCATCTGCCAGCAAGTCACGACCGAGATGGTGATGATCGCCGGCCAGCGCGTGCAGATGCGCCGCGACCGCCGCCGCACCCTCTGCCACATCAGACAGATCGCCATGTATGTCTGCCATGTCGCGCTGCAGATCCCGCTACATGAGATCGGCACCGGCTTCGGCCGCGATCGCACCACGGTCAGCCATGCCTGCCACGTGGTCGAGGATCGCCGCGACGATCCCGCCTATGACGAGTTCGTCGCCGCCGTCGAGCGCACCGTCAATTCCATCTTCCGGTCCGGCGGAGGCTACGGCCATGAGTAAATCGGTAAAGACGAAAACGAAGCTGACCGCCTCACAAAAGCCGATGGTCAGACTGCTGAAGCTGCTGATCCGCGGCGAGGCACGCCAGCAGCCGGGCGAGGGGAGCGATATCAACTTCCTCTTCGCCGACGGAACGACCGCCGGCTTTCCCTTGAGCATCATCGCCGAAGCCCGCGCCTCCGGCCTCATCGAGGAGCAAGGTGACCGACTGCGCGCATCCAATCAGGCCCGCGCCTATCTGCGCCGCGCCGCCGCCGAGGCGGATGAAGCCTTTCTCACCCAGCACGCGGAGATCGAAACGAGTGCCCGCGAGGTCGATGGCGTCGTCAGGCGGCTGCGGGTCAACAAGGATGAATCGCCGCTTGCCAGTGTCGAGCGGCTGAAGGACCGCGACGGCGCCGCCTTCATGCCCGAGGCCGCGATCAAGGCCGGCGAGAGGCTGCATGCCGATTTCACCCGCGCCCAGCTGCAGCCGCGCGTCACCGCCTCCTGCGAACCGCGCCTGTCTAGCCGCGCCAGCGGCGGACGTGGCGGCATGGCGGATCTGACCGACAACGCCGTCGCCGCCCGCCTTGCCGTCAACCGCGCACTGGAGGCGCTTGGGCCGGAGCTGTCAGGCGTGGCGCTGGATGTCTGCTGCTTCATGAAGGGGCTGGAGACGGTCGAGCGCGAGCGGCAATGGCCGGTGCGCTCCGCCAAGCTGATGCTGCGCACCGCACTCATGGCCCTCTCGCGCCATTATAACCCGCAACCGCCATCCCGTCGCCCGCGAATGGAACATTGGGGCGCGCCGGACTATCGCCCGGAACTCTGGTCCTGATCGTTCAATCTGAAAAGAGAGGCTGGCTTTACGCCGCCGCCCGCAGCCGCGCTTCCTCGCGGATGCGGTTGACCATCGAGCGCAGCCCGTTGGAGCGCTGCGCTGACAGGTTCTCGACAAGGCCCATCTTGCCGAACACCTCGAAGGCGTCGAGTGCGGCGATCTCCGAAGCCGTCTTGCCGGAATAGGTGGCAAGCACAATCGCCACCAGCCCGCGCACGATATGCGCGTCGGAATCGCCCTCGAAGGTCATCACGGGATTGTCGCTGTCGTCGGAGACATGCGTCACCAGCCACACCTGGCTGGCGCAGCCCATCACCTTGTTAGACGACGTCTTCTTCTCGTCCGCGAGATCAGGCAACGCCTTGCCGAGTTCGATCACATAGCGATAGCGGTCTTCCCAGTCGTCCAGGAAGGTGAAATCGTCGATGATCTGATCGAGGGACGTCATGCAAATGGCCTTTCGTTGTCTCCCGATCATATAGGGGAGATGCGGCCAGATTTGAACCACTAGAGCCATGCATTGCTAAATGAAATCGGTTCTGTTGGCTCAAACGGAGTCGAATGGTCGTTCGGCCGGCTTGGCCGTATGCTTTGGCTACGACGCGCGCCGGTGCAAGCTTTGGGTGCGGCGTCGCCGCGGAATTCGTTAGATCGCCGGACGCGGGGTCGG
>NZ_JBGLYS010000084.1:0-5787 GCF_047304155.1 Rhizobium sp. Rhizsp42
ACTGAAGGTGATGATCCGCAAGGCGAGCCAACTCGGCTATGATGTCAGAAAGCTTGAGTTTCCCGCGCAGTCTGGGCATTGATGGTGGCGAATCTCGACAAGCTCGGATCTTCCGGACTCAAATAACGTAGCGGCGAACCAGCTGAGGGAACAGCGGCCCCGCCGCCAGTCCATGGCGATGCGCAGGCAGTCAGAACAACTGGGCTGCCTGTTCGTTGCCCGATCGCGTGCTAGGGTCTCCTAGGCACTCCTGGCACATCCGGGAGCACTTTACCTAGGATGATGGGCAGGTCTCGCACTGGAATACAGGTGGCAGTGTATTGGGGATTTGCGACCGCCGTCCCGACCCCCGTCATGCCTATCTCGCCAATACAACAAGCACTGATGGCGCCTGCGGATCGGGCGTGTTAGTGCGGAGGATGTCGATCGTCGGAACATCCATTCGCTCTGCTGGAACATGACATTCGGCGAGCGAAGCTTTGAACATCCGGCCAGTACTTTTGTTGTCTCTATGGTGAGCGCTAGCCCAATGCCCATCACGATGCCGCACTTGCCTGGCGGTCGTCTTGGCGTTGAGGATCTGGCCGGCGTCGAAGGAGCCGAGAGAACGCTATACGCGGATTTCGCCCGTCAGGGCGCTGACCCTGACCTCGCAGAACTCAGCGCCGCGGAAGTGCATGGAAAAGGCCTCGATTCCGCCGGCGGCGGTACCAGCCCGCCGGTGATCACGTTCGGATGCATGGAGACACCGAATGTCCACGCCAACTGGTACTTTCTCGCAAGCTTGGACTGAAGTTGGACACCATGTCGACATCGTTCTTCCTGTCAGGCCGGACGATCCTTCCATTCAAGAAGGAGCGAATGCCCTTCTGACCAATCCTACTCGCTCAAAACGCGGGCAACGCCACCGGCCGTGCTGCCCCGTCTGGACGCGTGGCCTAGCTCGATTTGCAGACAGTTATCTTTTTGCCGCGGGCGATCTCCGCGGTGTCGCATCCATCCGGAACCCGCGAGGGCCAACGTTACGTTTCAGGAGCGGAGGAGATTCCCGATGAAGAAAGATGGCGAGGTTTCAAGCGAGGGGTTGAGCTCGATTTGGCTCGAAAGATTTCGAGCGAAGCACAGCGTGGACAGCGGCGTTCGCGCGCTGGCCGCGTACCGGTTGCCAGCTCTATCGTCGGGACTGCCCCCACTGAATCCATGACGAAGCCGGCGGCGAGGCTCGATAACCCCAGGCTGCCTACCTCGGTATCGAATCGTCTTGGGACCGTCCGATCAGCATGTAAAGCCATGGAAACGATGAGGACGCTTTGGACCGAAATTCTCGCTGGCGCTCATGGAACCAATTGCCGCGATGTACATTTCTTCCGCGCAATTTTGTGAGGGGACGTTGAGTAATCATTTTCAAATCAAGAGCATGGAAACCACCGGAGTTCGGCAAGTCCTGCGGGTGGAAGAATTTGCCAACCGATACGATTTGGACGAGCGGCAAAGACGAGACCTTCGATCGTTGTTCGGCCCATTCGCGACGCTTCAGGAGTTGCTTACAAACTGTCACTTCCCCGCGAAGTGTCGTTAATAGGGTAGCTGGCAGTGGATTGTATCGTCAATTCCATTGTCCGTGCCGATCTTCATCAGCATAATTTAGACGAGAGCCTTAATGAGCAAACGCACGCTGTTCCAATTTTTTCATTGGTACTCGGCCGGGGACGGTAGTCTCTGGAAGGAGCTTGGTGAAAAGGCCTCCTATCTCGCAGGAATTGGAATCACCGACGCCTGGTTGCCGCCTGCGTATAAGGGGGCGTCTGGGCCTGACTCTGTCGGATACGACACCTATGATCTGTTCGATCTCGGGGAGTTCGAACAGAAAGGGAGCAGGGCAACAAAATACGGAGACCGGGCCGCCCTTGAAGCAGGTTGCAAGGCTCTTCTCGAGCACGGGATCCGGCCGATCCATGACGTCGTGATGAACCATAAGATGGGGGCGGACGAAAAGGAAAGCGTTATTGTTCGTCGCGTCGACCCACTCGACCGTACGAATATCGAGGAGGAGTCAATTAGCGCGCTTGCCCACACGCGTTTTACCTTCCCTGGCAGAGACGGAAAATACTCCCGGTTCGTCTGGGACAAGCAGTGCTTCAGCGGCGTGGATTTGATTGAGAAACCTCATGAAACCGGCGTATTTCGGCTAGTGAATGAGTATGGCGAGGGGCAGTGGAACGACGAGGTCGACGATGAACTCGGCAACTTCGACTACTTGATGGGAGCCGACGTCGAGTTTCGTAACAGGGCGGTCTACGAGGAGCTGAAATATTGGGGGCGGTGGTTTTCCGAGCAGGTTCCAGTCGCGGGTTTCCGTTTGGATGCGGCGAAACATATTCCCGCTTGGTTTTTCAAGGATTGGGTCGGTCACATGCGCGACACTATTGGCGCCGACCTATTCGTTGTTGCGGAGTATTGGCACCCCGATATAACCACGCTCTCCAACTATCTGGAGCGGGTCGACAAGCAGCTGCTGCTGTTTGACGTCGCGCTTCACCACCGTTTCCATGACGCCTCCAAGGCGGGCGCGGACTTTGACATGCGGACTATCTTCGATGGGTCGCTCGTATCGTCCATCCCCGACCACGCCGTTACCCTCGTGGACAATCACGACACGCAGCCCCTGCAGTCACTAGAGGCAACCGTCGAGCCTTGGTTCAAGCCCCTCGCCTACGCCTTGATCCTTCTGCGCGAGCAAGGCACGCCGTGTGTCTTTTATCCTGATTTGTATGGTGCGGCATACAGTGACGTCACCGAAGATGGTCGCGAACAGATGGTGGAAATGCCCGTCATTGGCTGCTTGGCCAGGCTATTAGAGGCACGTCAGCGGTTCGCCAACGGCTCGCAGATTGATAAATTAGATAGCCCACATGTGATTGGCTTTCTTCGGCGGGGAACCGAAACAGAGCCGGGTTGCGTTGTTGTCATGTCCAACGGCGATGCAGGGGAGATCTCCATGGACCTAGGCCCGAACCTATCGAAATCCGTCTTCGTGGATTTCTTGGGTCACCTATCGGGTGAGGTGACGACCGACGACCAAGGTCTCGCGATTTTCCCGACGAATGCAGGTAGTGTCAGCGTCTGGGTTCAGAAAGATTTTGTTTGAGCGGCGCCGCAAAATGGCTTGGGGAACAGCTGCTTTGGTTGGCGATCAATGGGAGTACGACATATCTCGGCATCCAGGAGGCGCCGCTGCTACATCAGCGGATACCTCGATATCTCTCTCTTCCGGACCTGCACGCGGTGACGTTAATCTCGATCCGCGACCTTTTGGAACAAATCGTCTCCAAAGACATTTCGTCGCCAACTGAGGGAGGCAGAAGATGAAAGACGAATTATTCGAGCGTGAACGTGCCCTTCGGGGAAAACCCTATAGCCTGGAAGAGTTTCGGTCAAAATACGTCCTGGATCGCAAGGTCGCGGAAGACCTATTCAGACGTTTTGGACCATCATCCGTGGAGCTCGATCTTTTGATGGAGGCAAAGCGCCGGAAGCCGTCATTCCAAGCCATCGCCTCCGATATCCAGCTGTGAGGCAATAGGGGACACCAAGTCTCCACCAGTCTTGCGCAAGACCGGGGAGCACGCCACCTAGCTTCAGGGCCATTCCGACACGTCCTCCGATGATCTCTTCGAGAACAGGGCAATGTCAAGGGAAAAGAGACCATGCAAATGTGCTCTAGAATTTGCTAGAAGTGCCGAAGTTTTCGACACTTCTATGATAGCGCTGTTCGGGCTAAACATTTGACGGGATCGCGGGGCGAGCGTAGCCAGCGCAGGCATTCACGTGCGCCTCGACCGACCCGCCTGTGCCTTTCAGAGGAACTGAAATCGCGATTGGTTGTTTTCCGATCAAACAGAGAGAAACATGGCGGGCCAATGAAATCTTTTGCCGATCGCTGGTATTATTCTGACAAGTCCCGGCGGCAACCTGTCGATCGCGATGCTCTCGAACAATGGCGCGAAGATACCTCCCGTGCTTCCGATCCCGTGCCAGCAACCTTTGGTCGCGCTGTGGAACGCGGACCTATTGGCCGTGCCCGCGGAGACGGTTCTCGCATGTCACATCGGGTCTCCGAAGTCGCGATGGGTGACGTGGCGGCTGGGACGGCTGAAGATAAGTCAGTCCGCCAGGGCGTTGACGATATAGTCCGCGAACGGCCGCTCGCCCCACCTGGCACCTTCGCGCCCGCGGCCTGGATCTTAGGAGCCACCCCATAGAGCTCGCGGCAACAATCCAGGCGGTGTGGCGATACCCTGTCAGTTCGCTGCGGGGGGAACGGGTTGACACCTTGGCGCTCGCATCCGACGGCGTTCGGGGCGATCGCGATTATCTTCTCGTCGACCTCGTTTCGGGAGAGATAGCCGCGCCGGAAAAAATCGCCCGTTGGCGTCCCGCGTTGGAGCTTGATGCCCGCGTGACGAGCAGGGGAGTCCTGATCTCCTCGAAAGATTGGGCCATGATGATTGATGATGCCGAGTTAGACAGCGCTTTGGCAGATCAGTTCGGTTTCCGGTGTGCGATCCGGCGCGCTGGGAGTAGCCTTCTTACAAACGTGGGCGAAATCAAATTGTCTCCTCGCTACCTGGCAAGCCCTGTTCATTTGCTGTCATTGAGATCCCTTTCGGAGCTATCTGAACTCCTGCCCGAGGCGATCGTGGACGTTCGCAGGTTCCGCCCGAACATCGTCGTGGACACTCGTGCGGACGAGAACGACTGGGTTGGCCGCCAGATCGCAATGGGCGCCTGCCGTGGCACCGTCACCGAAAAAACCAAACGCTGTGGAATGACAATGATCGCGCAGACTAACCTGTGCGAGGATCCCGAAATCCTGCGAACGATTGTCCAGAGGCGTCAGCGTTGTTTCGGTGTGTATGCAGATATCGATTCCGAGGGCGTGATTTCCGTTGGAGACACGATTTCCTTCGATGAGCGTTAGGCCGAGTGGACGAGGAGTTCTGAGTTTGCCACGGCATCGATAATCGTCGCTGAAACCTTGCTCCCCATTTCGTGAGCGCTGGTAATACCTTGAATGAACGGCATTTTGTGCAGCAGGAACGGGACCGAGACACAGTAGAGGTTGTTCGACAGCCCAGCTTCCAAGCGGGGTCGGAAACTGTCGTCAATCTCAATTCCACCTGTCCGACGGGTTTCGTCGTTCGCGCTT
This sequence comes from Rhizobium sp. Rhizsp42, assembly GCF_047304155.1. Lineage (NCBI taxonomy): Bacteria > Pseudomonadati > Pseudomonadota > Alphaproteobacteria > Hyphomicrobiales > Rhizobiaceae > Rhizobium > Rhizobium sp. Rhizsp42. The sequence goes on from NZ_JBGLYS010000084.1 coordinate 5,210, forward strand.
GCTCCGGCCGTGTGGGTCTCTGCCTTTTTGATCGCGCCGGGTTGACGAAGGCTCGGAAACGGGAGGTCGGAAGCGGAAAGAGCGTGCTGTCCGGTGGCATCGATGAAGGCGTCGTAACTGATGTCATTTCCATCAACAACCACGACAGCGCCGGGTTTTTCACGATCCTGCCGAATGTCGTAGTCGTCGCCTAACGCCTTCACTGACAGCTTGCCTGCCTGATGCAGGGCAAGGAGCCGTTCGACAGATTCGTGCGGAACCGTCGCGTAATCGTCCACAAACACCGTCTTGAAATGCTTGTGGAAGCGCTTCAGATCTCGATCATTCAGACGAGGGATGGCAAGCGCGATCACCTCATGCATGTTGAGGATAGCGTACCGCCACTGAACGGTCTTCCGCTCCTCTTTGTTTTTCTTCGCTTCAGACAGATTCTGCGCTGCCCAGACGAAAGGGTCCGCAGCCTGTCGCGGTCGAAAATAGCGGTCGGCAATATCTTCCACGGTAAGCGGTGACGTGAGGCCGTTACTTCTTGAAGTTCCAGGGCATCAGAGCGTCGAGATCGCTCGATGGCCAACCTG
>NZ_JBGLYS010000085.1:0-5507 GCF_047304155.1 Rhizobium sp. Rhizsp42
GAGGCCTCCAAATCAAAGCCTCATTGAATCAAAGCCATGCCCGCGTGTGAACCCCGTTTATGAGTGTAGGGCCTAGTCTGGTTAATGCCAACTGAAAGCTACGCCAGGCATGTTAACTCAGCGTACAGGATTGCTCCGTCAAGCCAACTCGGAAGCCCTCTTGATCAGGTCGAAGATGACGCTGATACGCGCGTCGTGCTGATAGTTGCGGTCGGCCAGGATGCTGCCCATGTCCTCGCTGGCATAGAGCGCGAAGATCTTGAAGTTCGGATCGCGGAAGTGAGCGAGAACATTCGCACACTGGTCGAGGAAGCCACAGCGGTGAATGGTGCGTCGGATGACGATTCGGTTCAGGCTGGTATTCCCGCCTTCAGGTCACGACTATCCTTTGAACGTCGCCTCCCCTCGTTCACAAGCGCTCCGCGGCCTCCCCTCCGCCGGAGCGCGCGGATCCTCGTGGTCCGCTACAGGCCGCCTCCTTCCGCCCGGAGGCGACCTTTCCATGAGCACGTACCGCTCCGCGTGCCCACTCGCGCTTAGTTCCAAACGCCCTATATTGCTTGTTTGGACCTGCTGCGCCCCGACCGACCATTAGCTCCCAGGTTGAAGGGGGCTAAGTTAAATCGACTCGCCGATCTCACGATTCGACTTGGAGGCTAAGAGAATAAAATCGCGTTGCAGGACAGCTCGTAGTCTCCCCGCCAAGGCGAACTCTCGAATTATCCCACAAAACGTCGATCATTCACCCTTTAAATCCTCAGCCGGGACGCAACGTAATGGTCAGCCGATGCAGTTGAGGGACAAAATGAGCGATAATCCTGATCCGCCTAAAATCAACAAGGGCAGCCTCCAAGAACTGATCGGGGGCCTGAGTGATGGTATCATCCTTGTTGAACAGGGTGGACGGATAACCTGGGCAAACGCCGCGGCGATCGCAATGCATCGCGCTAGCAACACCGATGAACTCGGTCGTGACGCAAGAGGATATCGTCGGGCGTTCACCTTGCGGTATCGAAATAATCATCCTCTCGAGGAAGGCCAATATCCGATCGAGAGACTTCTCGCTGGCGAAACAATCGACGATGTGACAGTCGAGGTATCGCCGGCGGCCGATCTTGACATGGTCTGGGTGCACACCGTTCGCACGATGTTCATCACCGACGCTGGCGACAAGCCTGACGCACTGGCCCTGATCATCAGAGATGAGACCCCGCGTTTTGAAGCAGAGGAGCGGTTCGAGCGATCGTTCAATGCCAATCCTGCCCCCGGCCTGATTTGTCGGCTCCACGATCAGCGTTTCATTCGGGTCAACGAGGGATTCCTGGAGATGACGGGCTTCACCAAGGACGATGTCATCGGCAGGACCGTGGAAGCCATCGGTCTATTCTCAAACTGCGAAACCGCGGAAGATGCGCTGTCTAAACTGAACGAGGGGCGGGTGATACGCCACCGCGAAGCCTTGGTTCCGTTGCCCGAAGGTGGCGACCGGCTTGTGATTGTCGCCGGTGAACCTATTTCCGTGGTCGAAGAGCCTTGTATGCTGTTCACCTTTGCCGACCTCGATGCCAGGCGAAAGGCGCAGAACGCACTTCGTCAAAGCGAAGAGCGGTTCTCCAAGTCGTTTCGGCTGTCGCCTGCCCCGGCTGCAATCTCACGGCTCGAAGACTTCGTGTTCACCGAAGCAAACGACGCCTTCCTGGATATCTCGGGTTACGAGCTGACGGAAGTTGTCGGCCGGACTGCTGGTGAGCTCCGGCTTTGGGATGATATTGCCGCCAGACGAGCCGTGGAGCAGAAGCTGCGCGATAACATCTTCGTTCGAAACGAACCCATGCGGCTGAAACAGAAGGACGGTGATTTCGCGGACTGTCTTGTGTCCGCCGAGCGGGTCGAAATCAATGACGAGCAGTGCGTGGTCTGGGCACTCCAGGATGTGACGGAACGCCGGCGCAGCGAGGCTCAACTCGTCGAGGCGATCGAAAGTGTGATGGCCGATACGTCGTGGTTCAGCCGCTCCATTGTAGAGCGCCTCGCGACCCTAAAGCAGGGTTCGACGGTTCCGACGAAAGCGCTGCTGGAGCTCAGCGAACGAGAGCGGGAAATTCTCGGTCTGATCTGTAGCGGGCAAAGCGATGCCGAAATGGGCGAAACGTTGCATCTCTCAAGAAATACCATTCGAAACCACGTCGCTTCCCTTTATGCGAAAATCGGTGTTAACCGCCGGGCGGCCGCGGTCATTTGGGCTCGGGAGCGCGGCTTCACGGCACCCGATCCAAAATCTCGGAAGCGGCCCGAGCGAAGGCCGAGAAAAAAGTGATCTCACCTCCGAAAAAGGTCACGGGATACCAATCGCACTAGTACTTTCAGCTCTGAATTTCTTCCGGTCGCGGTTCTATCTCCTTCTTCATGACGCCGAAATACCCGGGGTCAATGATCGAAACACTGTCTAACGAAAGGCCGCATTATGGATAAGAACCGTATCGAAGGTGCCGCGAAGGAACTTAAGGGCACGATCAAGGAAGTTGCTGGGAAGGTCACTGGCAACGAGAAACTTGAAGCGGAGGGCAAGGTCGACAAGGCCGCTGGCCAGGTGCAGAGCACCGTCGGTAAAGGCAAGGACGCCGTTAAGGATGCGTTGAAGTAAGATTCCGCGATCGACCGGCTCGCCGCGAAGGCGAGCCGTGGTCGTCCAATAAGGATCAACCCGATGCTTTTTCAATCTTTCGCAAGCGCGGCGACCGTCGCGGATCACATTTCGACTATTGAGGCGATCAAGTGCGTTTTGGCGTACACCCATGGCCTGGAAGACTGCCAGATCGAAGTCGAAGTCGTCGACGGCTCCATCATGCTAGCCGGCACGGCGTCGTCGGAAGAAGCCGCATGCGTGGCGAGCGCGATCGCCGCCGACTTCACGTCGAAACCGGTGCTTTGCGGTCTGCGGGTCGCGCCCACATCCAAGCTCGCGTGAAGCCGGTCGTGCGACCTAACACGCTTTAATCTCGAACAAGGAAGAGAAAATGAAGAAGACGCTCATTCTCGCGTTGGCCACCACCCTTGTCTTTGGCTCCGTTGCCACGGCGGCCGATATTCGCCACGGCAAAAGCCAGCATAACGAGAAAGTTGCCTCGCAGCCGAAAGAGCGGCTGGGTACGCTTTCTTGCGAAGTCGCCGGTGGTATTGGCTTACTGATCGGCTCCAGCCGAACGGTTGACTGCCAGTTCAAACAGCGGACCGGCAAGGTCGAACGCTACACCGGTACGATCGGAAAGCTCGGCATCGATGTCGGCGTAACAGGGAAGTCCTATTTGAGCTGGGTCGTGATCAACACCAAGCCGACGACAGTTGGAGAAGGTAGCCTAGCTGGTACTTACGTTGGCGCGTCGGCCGGAGCTTCGGTTGGCCTCGGCCTGGGGGCGAACGCGCTGGTCGGCGGCAACGCCAAGAATTTTGGCCTGCAGCCGCTCAGCGCCGAAGTCGGGACCGGTCTGAATGTCGCGGCCGGCGTATCGAGATTGCAACTGCGCAAGGCAGGTTAGAAATCGGTGATCGTGTAATCCCGATTTATCCGATCGGCTGACGCCTTCGAGGGGCGAGGCCGCTCGCCCCTCTTATCATTGTGGACCCTATGATAGGTAATCGCTAGGCGACAGTGAGAGCCGATACGCATCCACCACCGTCAGCACGTGGTGGATGGCGATGGATATACTTGAAACGCGGCTCGCGCTGTTTTCACCGCCAGCTTGGAGCGAAGCGTCCCTGGGGTGCCATCGAGGTCAATCCCAGGCTGTGCACTCGACAGTAGCGTCGTGATCAAGCTCCCCCGGAGCCGCCCGCACCTCCTCCATTGAGCCTGGCGGGCGTTCCCGGGAGATGCCGCTGCGATAATTGCGAATCCACCGCCTACAAGTCTGGTGCCCAAGCCGCCAGGAAGGCGCGACGATCATCAATCGAGAGAAATGGCGCACGGACGACGTCGATCGGCCGCCGAAGCTGAAGGCCGGGAACGAGAACCACCAGCGCTATCGTCGCGGCTTGGCTGGCGGCCCGTTGCAGTTGACTATGCATGGGTTTCTCCTCACCGGATGTGCGGATCTTGATCCCGCCTCAGGCGAGACGCGGCTATGGCACCCGTTTCCGGCGCCAGCAAATCATGCCTTTCAGCGAATGCCGCGAAAAGGCCGCGCGCCGTTTCGGCCTCGATCTCGCCGCGCAACGCGGCGCCGCAGGCCTTCAAGGCAACAGCATGCGCATTATCCCTCAGCCTCATTGGCCATTCACAAAGATGACGATACGCGTCCGTCGCACTGTGAACCTCGGCCGGAAAACCTAGGCCGACGAGAATGCAAATTGGCTCTCTGAACATATCGGGCTTCATCTGTCTCTCCTTTCCGACCCGCGATGTTGGTGGGTGTCACGGCGCGTGGCGCCCATTAGTGGACAAGCTCGATCACGCCGCTTCCCGCGCCTCGATGTGAGCGGGGCAGGACGAAGTCAGAGCTGGTGAGCCCTGGATCCAAATCTTCCGCGGCTTCAACGCCTCCGGGATCTCACGAACGAGATCGATCGAAAGGAGGCCGTTGCTCAGATCCGCGCCATTCACCCGGACGTGGTCGGCAAGCTCGAAACGATGCTCGAACGGACGTCCGGCAACGCCGCGATGCAGGTAGGCATCGGCGGAGGATTCCTGCTTCTTGCCGCTGACAGTCAGCAGGTTGGACTGAAAAGTGATGTCGAGATCGTCCTGAGCAAACCCGGCCACCGCGATCGAGATGCGGTAACCGTCGTCACCGGTCTTTACGATGTCATAGGGCGGCCAGTCGCTGATCGAGCGGGCGCGCTGAGCGTTTTCGAGAAGATTGAAGACCCGATCGAACCCGATGCTCGAGCGGAACAGGGGGGCGTAGTCGTAAGATGGTCCCATAGCCATATCCTCCTTGAAGCAACATGGGTACGGAAACGCCGAAAGGCGGCGCCTCCAGCAAGGCCAGCTCTGTCCTCAGCAACTGGCTGGAAAATAATTTGGCTTTTGAGAGTTTCGGCTTCAAGATCCGCGGCGCGAAAAATTCCACACCGACCGAAATCGGATGATTTCGGCGTTTATCGCTAGGATTGAGGATAGGCGGGCTCGAACCGGGCCATCATCTCAGATGCTTGCTGAACACGCTCGGCTGCCTCCGGTCTACCGCGTGCAAGCTCGCCAGCATTGACACGCATTGCTTTTGCAATGCTCGCGGACATCGTTGCGAACTTTCCTTACTGGACTAGGGCTTCTTTTGAGGCGGTCTCAAGCCAGCGAGCAAAGTCCACTATGATTCCTTCGCGTTCATCCATGCGACGTTCTTGAGGATATTGATGTTCTCTTCCATAGAGGTGTTACTCCGTCGCCTTCGGGGGCACCAAGCTCGGCAGTCCTCGGTGGGTCGAAAAGCGAGGAAGACGAAAAATCAAAATCAAGAGTTCAATGGAGCTTGAACTCGCCCTCGACACGGCGCCATTCGTGTGGCCCG
>NZ_JBGLYS010000086.1:0-4701 GCF_047304155.1 Rhizobium sp. Rhizsp42
AGGTATGGCGGGGGCGGGGGAAGTCCATGGGGGTGCGTTTTTCAGCTTCGTTGAGCCTCGTCGAAGGCAAGTCGGGAGGCTTCGATATCCTGCCAGGTATCCCTGATCCAGCCTGTGAAGGCGGCCAGGGGCGGCAGCATGGACTTGCCGCGTTCCGTCAGTTCGTATTCCACCCTTGGCGGCACCTCGGGATAATAGTGGCGTGCCACGAGGCCGTCGCGCTCGAGGTTGCGGAGCGTCAGCGTCAGCATCCTTTGCGATATGTCCGGAATGCCGCGTCGGATGGCGCCGAAGCGCATCGGTTCATCGGGTGACAAAGCCAGCATCGAAACGACGAGGATCGTCCACTTGTCGCCGAGGCGGACCAGGACGCTGCCGGGGGCGCAAGGGGTCAGAACCGGTCCGCGCGCGGTTTCGATGACGGGGCGGCCATTGATGTGACGCTGCATGAATTGGCTCCTTCAATGGTTATCATCATGTGCCTTAGGCCCAAACATGTGCCGTCTTGTGCCGGATTTCAAATAATTCCAGATAGTAACCATTGAAGCTTACGAAAGGTAACTGTCATGGACGACAATTCCGAATTTCTCGTCTTCGGCGCGACCGGTCAGCAGGGCGGCGCGGTGGCGCGCGCGCTCAAGGCCAAGGGCAGGACTGTCCGCGCCTTCGTCCGCAACCCGGATAGTGCGAAGGCGATGGCCTTGGCCGGCGAAGGGATTTCCCTGGCGAAAGGCGATCTTTTCGATACCGACTCGATCGATCGAGCCATGGCCGGCATCGATGGTGTCTTCAGCGTTCAGACCAGCTCGCCCGGCGGTGAGGTCAGCGATCAGCAGGAGGTCGATCAGGGCAAGGCGATCGCCGACAGCGCTTTGCGGCACGGGGTTCGCCATCTCGTCTATTCCTCCGGCGGTGGGGCGGGAAAAGGGCCGACGGGAATGGGGCATTTCGACAGCAAATCGGAAATCGAGGCCTATGTCCAAGGCCTGCCGATGGCAACCACGATCACCCGGCCGGCAAGCTTCATGGAAATGATGATGCTGCCCGGGATGGGTTTGCCCGAGGGCGAATTCACCTTCTTCATGCGGCCGGATCAGTTGATGCAGATGATTGCCGTGAACGACCTGGGGAGGATCAACGCGGAAATTCTGATGGCTCCCGACAGGTTCAGCGGCAGGGCGATCGAACTTTCCAGCGCATCCGTGACGGGTGAGGATCTGGCGCGCGCGTTCACGAAGGCCGCAGGACGGCCGATCACTTACCGGCGCTTTTCCGATGAGTTGCTCGACAGCAACCCCTTCCTGAAACGTCTCGCCGAACTGGTGGACGACGGTCTGCTTGCCGGCGTGGCGGATATTCCCGCGCTCGAACGTGAGTTTGGGGCCCTGACGTCGCTGGATGCGTGGTTGGCGGCAGATGGGAAGTCGCTTTTCGAGGCGGCCCTCAACGCGGGGAAAGCCGACGTGGCGTTGCGCTAAGGTTTCGGCGGAAATTCTCTTTGGTTGCTGCTACAGTCAGTGGAGCGCAACCAGGGAGGCACTGATGAGCGCGCCCAAGCTACTGTCCGGCGGCAATCCGCAGATACCGAAGGGGGAGGGGGATGCCCCGGTTCAGGCGTATATCGCGGCGATGCCGGGGTGGAAGAGTGCTATCGGGAAAGAGCTTGATGAGCTGATAACGGGGCTCGTTCCCGATCTGCGCAAAGCCGTCAAGTGGAACACGCCGCTCTATGGCGCTGCTGAAGGCGGCTGGTTCCTGGCGTTTCACTGCTTCGATCGGTACATCAAGGTGACGTTCTTCAAGGGTGCATCGCTGGTGCCGCTGCCGCCGGTCGGGTCGAAGCAGGACGGGGTGCGGTATGTGCATGTTTATGAAGGCGAGCGGTTTGATGCGGCCTTGCTGAAGGGGTGGATATTGCAGGCGGTGGACTTGCCGGGAGAGGTGATGTGAGGTTGGCGGTGCGGCTGAGACATATTGTTGTTTGAACCTCAGCGCCCGGAGCCCCCTCATCCGCCCTTCGGGCACCTTCTCCCCGGGGGGGGAGAAGGGGAAGCCGCACCCTCCGTGCTATCTTCCCCTCTCCCCCACGGGGAGAGGGTAGGGTGAGGGGGCCACGCGCCGGGACCTAGCTTTAGCGGTTACCGACGCACCCCGCCCATTCCCGCATGGCTGGGTTGAAATCCCGGCGGTTGTGGTTCCCGCCTCGCGCGCCCATATGTAAGCAGTCAATCATATGCTAGAGAAAGAAAGACAATGTCCTTCCGTCAGTCCATTCGTGATGGCTTGCTTGGCCGCGCCTTTGCGATGATCGGTGCCGCGAATGCCGCCAGCGCCGCCGTCCAATCCGGCCGCCGCCCCCGCGAGCGCGATCTCAACAAGCTCGGGATCGATCCGAGCCTGTTCGGCCGCATCAATCACTAAGCCTGCAAGCTAGAAGCGGTCTTTGGCCGCCTGAAATGAAACAGCCCGCCACCCGGTGAACTGACCGAGGAAAGTTGAACACAACTCTCCTCGGTCAGTTCACGAGGTCGCGGGCTTTATTTTTGTCTGAGATTTGGGCTGCGGCGTGAGCCGCAGCCGGATCAGCGTCAGGCCTGAACCTGCTGCTCCTTCTGCGCATGCGTCTCGCCATGCGCCTGCTCTTCGGCCTGTTCCTTCCTGTTGTAGCGGATGGAGGACCAGAGCGAGATGCCGATCAGGGTTGCGCCGCCGAGGCCGGTGATGACTTCGGGGATGTGATACAGCGTCTGCACGTACATGATCACCGAGAGGATCAGGATGGCGTAGAAGGCGCCGTGCTCGAGATAGCGGTATTCGGCAAGCGTTCCCTTTTCCACCAGCATGATCGTCATGGAGCGCACATACATGGCGCCGATGCCGAGGCCGATGGCGATGACGAAGAGGTTCTGCGTCAGCGCGAAGGCGCCGATGACGCCGTCGAAGGAGAAGCTGGCATCCAGCACCTCGAGATAGATGAAGGCGCCGAGGCCACCCTTGGCGGCGGCGCTCATCGTCTTTTGCGAGGCATCGAGCAGGCCGCCCACCACCTCGACCGCGAGGAAGGTCAACAGGCCATAGATGGCGCTATGCACGAAGGTGCTCGCTTCCGCTTCCGGCAGGAAGGAGGAGAAGACCAGGATGAGGGCCAGCACGAAGGCGATCTCGATGCCCTTGATGGTGGCCGAGCGGGCCATCATGCGTTCGAGCCCGGCGATCCAGTGCACCTCTTTCTCGTGGTTGAAGAAGTAGTTGAGGCCGACCATCATCAGGAAGGTGCCGCCGAAGGCCGCGATCGGCAGATGCGCGTCGTTCATGATGCGGGCATATTCGGCAGGCTCGCGGGCGGCGAGAACCAGGGCTTCCCATGGGCCGATCTGCGCCGCGATGGCGACGATCGCCAGCGGGAAGACGATGCGCATGCCGAAGACGGCGATGACGATGCCCCAGGTCAGAAAGCGATGCTGCCATTCCGGCGTCATCTCCTTCAGCTTGTTGGCATTGACGATGGCGTTGTCGAAGGAGAGCGAGATCTCGAGCACGGCGAGCACCGTACAGATGAAGAAGACGGTCGCCATGCCGCCGATGGTGCCCGTCGTCTGCCAGCCAAGTGCTGCGCCGAGCGCGAGGCCCACGGCCGTGACGATGAAAGACCAGGTGAAGTAGCTGAGTGTCGATTTCGTCTTGGTGGAGGTGCTCATGAGCGAACCTCCCCACCGTCAGCGCTGTTTGAGAGCGTGGATACGCAAAGAGAATGCGACATACCACAACGGGCATGCGCATGAGGCATGGTGTGCTTTTTCATCGAATGAAAATCCGCCGGCTTATTTGCAGGCGGTACCGACATCACGAGAGCGCCGTAAAAACTCTCGCCAGAGGGGCCCGGCACCAGGTTGCCCGTCGGCCGATGTCTGAGGCCGCGGGATGTCAACAGAGATAGTCAAGTTCGCGCCTCAGTCAAGATCGGGCTGGAGCGCGCGATCGCTTTTTCGGGAACCATCCGGGCCTCTGGTCGTTAGGTCCTCAGTTGCCCGACAGATGTGTCGCCGATGGGGCCGCCGACTTCGTTCGCGGCGCGCTCGGTGCGCGGTCGGGAAACGGAGCCAGTGTAAAGCGAAGAGTGCAACGAGAAGGGAGAGGACGGTCATGCCGACCCATAGCCATGTTCCAGACACCCATATTCCCGACAAGCGCACGCAAGCGCCAGACCGCATGAAGCGGGCAAAGCCGAACCGGATGAAGACCGCCCAGGTGATGCCGCCGCATCAGGTGGACCTGACGCTGACGCCGGGCGTTCACCATGACATCCATGTGCCCGCACATGTGACGGGTGGAGATTTGTCGCGCGAGGGGCCGATCACCAGCGATGGTGACAAGGGCTCTGACAAGAACTGAATTCCAGCAGATAGCGAGAGATATATATGACCGTAACTACAGTGCCCGTTGACCTGACCATGAAGCATGAGAGCGAGTGGCGGGCGATTGCCGTTCCTGTCGCCGCGGATGTGCGTGTTGGTGTCAGGGTGGGAGAGACGAAGCGGATTGGCGCTGAGGCGCGATCTGCGGGTTGAGGGTGATCTTGCCGGGGAGTGTCCGTCACAAGATCGCTTATTACGGGGCGATGCCACACCCACCAACGTCATCCTCGGGCTCGTCCCGAGGATCTGCCGAGGGTTGGTCTGGGCTGGACGTGCATGGATTTTA
>NZ_JBGLYS010000087.1:0-2846 GCF_047304155.1 Rhizobium sp. Rhizsp42
ATGAGCATAAGCAATGAGAACAATTAAGCCGATCGAGCTATTAGTAACGGTAAGCTTCACACATTGCTGCGCTTCCACACCCGTCCTATCAACGTGGTCGTCTTCCACGGCTCTGATAGGGAATACTCGTTTTCAGGTTGGTTTCCCGCTTAGATGCCTTCAGCGGTTATCCATTCCATATGTAGCTACCCTGCTATGCCGTTGGCACGACAACAGGTCCACCAGAGATATGTCCATCCCGGTCCTCTCGTACTAGGGACAGATCCTGTCAATATTCCTACACCCACGGCAGATAGGGACCGAACTGTCTCACGACGTTCTGAACCCAGCTCACGTACCGCTTTAATTGGCGAACAGCCAAACCCTTGGGACCTGCTCCAGCCCCAGGATGCGATGAGCCGACATCGAGGTGCCAAACAACCCCGTCGATATGGACTCTTGGGGGTCATCAGCCTGTTATCCCCGGCGTACCTTTTATCCGTTGAGCGATGGCCCTTCCACGCGGGACCACCGGATCACTATGACCGACTTTCGTCTCTGCTCGACTTGTCAGTCTCGCAGTCAGGCGGGCTTATGCCATTGCACTCGACGACCGATTTCCGACCGGTCTGAGCCCACCATCGCGCGCCTCCGTTACTCTTTCGGAGGCGACCGCCCCAGTCAAACTACCCACCATACACTGTCCCGGATCCGGATAACGGACCGCGGTTAGACATCCATGACGATAAGGGTGGTATTTCAAGGATGGCTCCACAGAAACTGGCGTCCCTGCTTCAAAGCCTACCACCTATCCTACACATGCCGACACGAATGCCAGTGTAAAGCTATAGTAAAGGTGCACGGGGTCTTTCCGTCTGACCGCAGGAACCCCGCATCTTCACGGGGAATTCAATTTCACTGAGTCTATGTTGGAGACAGCGGGGAAGTCGTTACGCCATTCGTGCAGGTCGGAACTTACCCGACAAGGAATTTCGCTACCTTAGGACCGTTATAGTTACGGCCGCCGTTTACTGGGGCTTCAGTTCAAAGCTTGCACCTCTCCCTTTAACCTTCCAGCACCGGGCAGGCGTCAGACCCTATACGTCGTCTTGCGACTTCGCAGAGCCCTGTGTTTTTGATAAACAGTCGCTACCCCCTGGTCTGTGCCACCCCATAATAGTTGCCTAGCATGGGGTCACGCTTCTTCCGAAGTTACGCGTGCAATTTGCCGAGTTCCTTCAACATAGTTCTCTCAAGCGCCTTGGTATACTCTACCTGACCACCTGTGTCGGTTTCGGGTACGGTCTATAATGATGGAGCTATTTCCTGGAACCGCTTCCCTGCACCCACAATCCAATAAGTGAATACAAGTTACGCAATCCGTCACTACCACCAGGCCCACGAATATTAACGTGGTTCCCATCGACTACGCGTTTCCGCCTCGCCTTAGGGGCCGGCTAACCCTGCTCAGATTAACTTTAAGCAGGAACCCTTGGTCTTTCGGCGAGAGGGTCTCTCACCCTCTTTATCGTTACTCATGTCAACATTCGCACTTCCGATACCTCCAGGATGTCTCACGACTGTCCCTTCACAGGCTTACGGAACGCTCCGCTACCACGTGCATTACTGCACATCCTCAGCTTCGGTGCATGGCTTCAGCCCCGTTACATTTTCGGCGCAAAGACCCTTATTTAGACCAGTGAGCTGTTACGCTTTCTTTAAATGATGGCTGCTTCTAAGCCAACATCCTGGTTGTTTTGGGATCCTCACATCCTTTCCCACTTAGCCATGACTTGGGGACCTTAGCTGGAGGTTAGGGTTGTTGCCCTTTTCACGACGGACGTTAGCACCCGCCGTGTGTCTGCCGAGTAGTACTCCCGGGTATTCGGAGTTTGGTTAGGATCAGTAAGACGGTGAGTCCCCATAGCCCATCCAGTGCTCTACCCCCCGGGGTATTCGCTCGACGCTCTACCTAAATAGATTTCGCGGAGAACCAGCTATTTCCGAGTTTGATTGGCCTTTCACCCCTAACCACAAGTCATCCCAATCTATTGCAACAGATGCGGGTTCGGTCCTCCAGTTGGTGTTACCCAACCTTCAACCTGCTCATGGCTAGATCACTCGGTTTCGGGTCTAATGCAACAAACTAAATCGCCCTATTCAGACTCGCTTTCGCTTCGCCTACACCTACCGGCTTAAGCTTGCTTGTTACACTAAGTCGTTGACCCATTATACAAAAGGTACGCCGTCACCCTTGCGGGCTCCGACTGTTTGTAGGCATCCGGTTTCAGGTTCTATTTCACTCCCCTTGTCGGGGTGCTTTTCACCTTTCCCTCACGGTACTTGTTCGCTATCGGTCATGCACGAGTACTTAGGCTTGGATAGTGGTCTACCCACGTTCAGACAGGGTTTCACGTGCCCCGCCCTACTCTAGGACAATGAGTGTTCTACGCGTACGGGGCTATCACCCGCTACGGCCCAACTTTCCAGAAGGTTCCGCTTTATTCCTCATTGCCACTGGCCTGGTCCGCGTTCGCTCGCCACTACTTGCGGAGTCTCGGTTGATGTCCTTTCCTTCGGGTACTTAGATGTTTCAGTTCCCCGAGTTCGCTTCTTACACCCTATTTTATTCAGGTGTAGATACCTTATCACAATGCTTGGAAACCTAAGCCGTACCGAAGCACAACTTAGATTTTCCAAGCATTTAAGGTGGGTTTCCCCATTCGGATATCCATGGATCAAAGCTTATTCGCAGCTCCCCACGGCTTTTCGCAGCGTATCACGTCCTTCATCGCCTGTGCATGCCAAGGCATCCACCAAATGCCCTTACGACACTTAATCGTTCTCATTGCCAATGCTCATCATCT
>NZ_JBGLYS010000088.1:0-2496 GCF_047304155.1 Rhizobium sp. Rhizsp42
GTAAGCGGTGACGTGAGGCCGTTACTTCTTGAAGTTCCAGGGCATCAGAGCGTCGAGATCGCTCGATGGCCAACCTGCGGCGATACGCTCGAGCGTCTGCGTCAGCCAGGCCAGCGGATCAACTTCGTTCATCTTGGCGGACTGGATGAGCGTAGAGAGCGTGGCCCAAGTCCTTCCGCCCCCTGCATTTCCGGCAAATAGGCTGTTCTTGCGAACAATTGCCTGGGGTCTGATTGCACGCTCAACAATGTTGGAGTCTATCTCGATGCGCCCGTCATGGAGGAACTGTTCGAAGGCTTCCCGTCGATTAAGGGCATAGCGAATTGCTTCGGCGAGTTTTGATTTTCCAGAGATGCGGGGAAGCGTGTCCTGCCAGAGTTTGTAGAGATCGGCAACGACTACAGCGGAGGCCTCCTGGCGGGCGGCTACGCGAACATCGGGGCTTTGTCCGCGCACCTTTTCCTCAATCGACCAAAGTGCGCCCATCTTTTCGATTGTCGCCGTTGCCACCTTTGAGCTGTCGTTTGCGTGCAGCTCGTAAAACCGACGGCGACCATGCGCCCAGCACCCCGCCAAAAGAGCGCCGTCGTTTCCGCGCTCAGGTCGAGCAACACGGTTATAGGCAGTGTACCCGTCGATCTGCAGGATGCCGCGATAGCCTTCCAGATGTCGAGCGACACAATCACCGGATCGACTGTCTTCAAAACGGTAGGCCACCATCGGCGGACCGCTCCCGCCGAATGGTCGATCGTCTCGCGCGTACGCCCATAGATACGCCGTCTTTGCCGACCCCGATCCGGGGACAAGTGTCGGCAATGTCGTCTCGTCGGCGAATATTCGTTCGCCTCTTTTGATCTGGCTGAAGGTGTAGTCCGCAAGAATCTCGAGTTCGAACCCGAGCTTGCCCATCCACCGCGCCATGATGCCGCGGTCGACTTCGACATGGTCGCGCAGGAAGATCGCCTCCTGTCGATAGAGCGGCAACCCGTCGCCGTATTTGGAGACCGCGATATAGGCGAGCAGCGCTTCCGTCGGAATGCCGCTTTCGACGATGTGTGCCGGGGCCGATGCCTGGATGACGCCGTCGTCGTTCTTGAAGGCATACTTCGGGCGATGCGTGACGATCACCCGGAACTTCGGCGGAATGACATCAAGCCGCTCGGAGGTATCTTCCCCGATCAGGACCTTCTGTTTGCCAGCATGTTCGGGCAGTTCGTCCGGCTCGATGACCACATGGACCCGCTCCAGATGTGGAGGAAAGCCTTTGCGTGGACGCGGCGCACGCTTTGCAGCGGCTGGATTGCGACCCTTGGCAACCAGTGCTTCGATCGCGGCAATGCCAGTGTCGATTTCTTCGAAGACAAACGCGCCCTGTTCGTCCAGGTCTGCCTCGATGTTCTTTCCCTGCTTTTCCGAGCGGCGGCCATACCTGTATCGATTGAAGGCCTTGAGGATCAGCTTCAACTTGGCGATCTGTTCGTCCGCGTCCGCATTGCGGGCCTTCAGATCAGCGACTTCGTCTTCCAGAACATCGGCGCGCGCAGCCTTTGCGGCCATCGCCAGGATCATGGCTTTCAGCGCATCAACGTCGTCAGGAAGCTCGAAATCAGCGGGTGTCATGCCCTTATGTAGAGCACAGTTCGGCGAGATTTTCCCTCAGTTTCAGCCGCCTGATTCACTCTGCCGCAGGGCTTTACCCAGCAAATTCCGGCCGCTTTACTGCAATCGTGCGCACGCGCTTCCAGTCCATCCCATCCACCAGCGCCATCAGTTGCGCGTGATTGAGCTGCACCCGGGACGGCCCGATTTTCGGCCAGACAAACTGATTTTTTTCGAGCCGCTTCGAATACAGGCAGACGCCTGAGCCATCCCACCAGGCGATCTTGATTCTGTCGGCTCTCTTGGCGCGGAAGACGTAAAGCGAGCCGTTGAATGGATCACTTCCAGCATCACGCACCAGCGCCAAAAGGCTATCCGGACCTTTGCGGAAGTCAACGGGATGACTGGCCAGGAAGACCTTCGTACCAGCCGGGATCATGCAGAGCGTACCGCGCGGATCAGCCTGACGAGATGTGGCTCGTCGATCGCGACATTCACCCGGATCACAGCGTCGCCGATCATGATGTCCGCGGTGGAGCTTTCGCCCCGAGCCGTATCAACAACAGCCTCCGCTTTCAGTCGGGCATTACACAGTCGGGCATTGCGCCGCCACGTGAACAATTGCGACGGGTCGATCCCTATGCGCCTCGCTATCGCAGAAACGCTCGCACCCGGCTCCATGCTTTCGGCTACCGCATGAGCCTTGAATTCATCTGACCAGCGTCGAACCTCTCGCGGCGCGCCCTCCAGACGACCCGCAACGGCTTCGATCATATGGAAGGTTCTATGTTCGGACTTAGGTTCAGACATAGCAATTCATACCAAGCTCATTTCCTGAGCTCACACGAATAAGCCTGATAACCCGCTATCGCCAGACGGGGTCAATGCACCGCTTAC
>NZ_JBGLYS010000089.1:0-2486 GCF_047304155.1 Rhizobium sp. Rhizsp42
GTAAGCGGTTAGCCGACCACGCTCGACTGGAAGTTCCACGGCATCAGAGCGTCGATATCCTGCGCGGGCCATCCGTTGGCCATGCGAACTAAGGTCTGTGTCAGCCAGGCGAGCGGATCGACGTTGTTCATTTTAGCTGTCTGCAAGAGCGTGGCGATCGTGGCCCATGTGTTGCCACCGCCTTCGCTTCCGGCAAACAGACTATTCTTCCGTGTGATCGTTTGGGGACGGATTGCGCGCTCGACGATATTGGAGTCAATCTCGATGCGGCCGTCACCGAGAAAGCGTTCCAGAGATTGTCGGCGGGTCATTGCATAGCGGATCGCCTCCGCGGTCTTGGACTTGCCAGAGACCTTCGCCAGCTCCTTTTCCCAGTTGTCAAAAAGGTTGGCGACAATGGCCGCAGACCGCTCTTGTCGTGCGGCAGCACGGACGTTGGCATCCTTTCCCCGGATCTCGTCCTCGATCTTCCACAACTCGCTCATCGCCTTCACCGAGGCTGTCGCGGCCTGATTGATACCACCGATATGCAGTTCGTAGAATTTGCGCCTGACATGCGCCCAGCACCCTGCCAATGCGATGGTCTCGTTGCTGCCGGCCTTGACCTGCTCTTTGACCATGCTCGTATAGGCGCCGTGCCCATCCACCTGGAGAATGCCGTTGAAGCCGCTCAGGTGGCGGGCCACACAGCGCCCACCTCTGCTGTCTTCAAATCTATAGGCGACCATTGGTGGCCCTGATCCCCCGAACGGCCGATCATCACGTGCATAGGCCCACAGCCATGCCGTCATTGTTTTTCCCGAACCAGGCACCAGGGTCGGCAATGTCGTTTCGTCGGCAAAGACCCTTTCACCTGCTTTGATTTTCTCCAGGATGTAATCGGCCAGGATCTTGAGCTCGAAGCCGAGATGTCCCATCCATTGAGCCATCAAGGAGCGGCTCAGCGTCACGCTATCGCGCAGGTAGATTGTTTCCTGACGGTAAAGCGGAAGGCCGTCGGCATATTTGGACACGGCGATGTAAGCTAGGAGCCGTTCGCTCGGCAGTCCGGCTTCGATGATATGGCCAGGCGCTAGAGCCTGCAGCACACCGTCACGCCCTCTGAATGCGTATTTCGGCCGGCGGGTAACGATGACCCTGAACTTCGGTGGGATGACATCGAGCCGCTCGGAGCGGTCTTCGCCAATCAAAACCTTCTCCAGCCCTTGGCACTCTTCGGGGATTTCAGGCTCGATAACCTCCTCGATGCGCTCGAGATGAGCGGCAAAGCCCTTGCGCGGGCGCGCTTCCCGCTTCGGCTTGTCTTTCCGTGACTGGTCGAGCTCGCTGTCGATCGCTGCCAGGCCGGTCTCGACTTCCTCGAACGCAAAGTCGATCTGATCGTCGTTGATCCCCAGTCGCAGCCGTTCCGAGCGCCTGCCTTTCTGAGCGCGCTCAAGCACTTTTACAATCGCAGTGAGAGTGGCTATCCGCTCGTCCGTATCCTTCTTGAGCGCCTCAAGCCGGGTGATCTCCGCTCGGGCAGCGGCGCCTTCTGCGCTCATGGCGACGATCATCGCCTTGAGTGCATCAACGTCGTCAGGAAGGTCCGAAGCAGAGAACGTCATAGCAGGAAGTAGATCACAAATAGTGATCTTTTCCTAGCGTTTACAGTAACATGCGTGAGATTTCTTGGATGGGCTCAACCCGTCGAAAGCGGCCTCCTGATTGTCGCCGGGCGGATCTTCTTCCAATCCATTCCGGCCAGTAGGGCCATGAGCTGGGCATGATCCAGACGGATGCGCGCCGCCGTCGCTGCTGGCCAGCAAAAGCCATTTCCTTCGATAACTTTCGAATAGAGACAGACCCCGCTGCCATCCCACCACACGATCCGGACACGGTCCTTCCGTTTGGAACGGAACACGTAAAGGGCGCTGTTGAAAGGATCGAGACCGCCATCCCTGACCAAAGCCATCAACGAGGCCGCCCCCTTGCGGAAGTCGACCGGTTGACACGAGACGTAAACGACAACGCCAGACGCAATCATGCCTTGCGCACCGCCCGGAGGATCTTGGCAAGATGATCCGGCTCGATATCTCCCGTCACACGCACCACGACGTCACCCATGACGATCTCCACAGGTGAACTTGCAACAGCTTCGACGCGCGCGAAACTAACCCTTTCATTAGCCGCTTTGGAAAGGGGCACAACCGATCCCGAAGCCAAGGCCTTGCGACGCCAGCCGTAAAGCTGTGAGGGATCTAGCCCCTCGGCGCGGGCGATCGCTGACACATTCGCCCCCGGCAGCATTGTCTCCGCAATCAGCCGAGACTTCTCAGCATCCGGCCAATCTCGTGGCTTGCGCCTCGTCCGTATTGGTGTCGCCGTCAGAACCTCAAAGGCACGAGCCTGATTCACACTGTCGCTCATAGGTTTCTCCGCATGATTCATGCTGAGAATGAGCGATCTTTCGATACCGCGCTACGCGGGATGGCCTACCCGCTTAC